>CAYTLV010000127.1:0-5492 GCA_964438445.1 uncultured bacterium
GGTATTAAAGATAGATCCACCTCTCCATTTTGTGGGTTATTAATCCTTATCCCATCAAACATAACCAATACATGACCGGCAGAACTTCCTCGAAGAGAAATTGTTTTCATATTGCCTATACCACCATAATCTCTAATTTGAAGCGACGTTATATTTTCCAATGCTTCAGCTATATTTTGTGTATTTAGAGCCTCTATTTCTTCGCGCTCTATCACATCAAGAGAAACTGTCGTGTTTTTAATTGAAACGGCTCTGCGAGTGGCGGAAACAAACACATTCTCATTATATGAAAGAACATGCGTTTCAAGTTGAATGGAAAGTATATTTTCTTCTTGAAAATCTAAAGGTATTTTTTTCGTTTCATAACCGATCATCTTAATGATGAGAGTATCCTCTCCCTGATCAGCCACTTTCAAATTAAAATATCCTGATACGTCAGTCACGGTACCATTTGCTGTTTTCTGCAAATATACATTACAATATTGTATTCCTTTTCCATTCTTCGCATTGGATACTCGACCCTTTACCGTAGAAGCTGATAAAGTGAAAAAGAATAAAAGAGCAATGCAAGCGATAAAATACTTTGAAGTTTTCAAAATGTTCTCCATGCACCAAAATGCCGCGAAATACAGTTTGGAAATTTGTTGTTGAGATTAATTATGACGAATAGGTCATGTTCAGCCTTTTCGCGAAGCTATTATAAAACATTTGGATATTCCGGCTTAGGTTCATCCTCCCTCAACACCTTCCCCCCTAATTTTTAGAGAGTGGTCTTCGTTGAGTTCGTCACCATCACGGCAGCGCGACTGCGCCTGATTTTCACAGGACTTTCCCATTTTCAATGAATTTAAATGTAAAGTATTTTATCTTTTACTACAAATAATTTCTTGTGTCATTTCGACCGAATCCGTCGGCTGACGGAGTAGCGGAGAAATCTCAAATTACTCATTCCCCCTTACTATACACAGAATTATGATAACAGAGAGATCCTGAACACGCTCCCGATACTTCGGGATCGTTTCAGGATGACGAAAGAGTTTCTCTATGTTTCCTTCTGTTCAACATACCCCTTAATTTATCTATAATATAAATAAAAAAGGGACGGTCGCGACCGTCCCCTACTTCTATCAAAATATTTTTTTGCCTTTAATCTTCTACCTTATACTCTTCCCTGATATCATAATATTTCTTTTCCATATCAAATCGGATCTTAGCATATTCAGCGTCTTCAAAAACATTCTTCAATTCATTCGGATCGTTCTCAAGATCAAATAATTCCCATACACCGATCTCGTAGTAATGGATAAGTTTGAACTGTTTGTTGCGGATACCATCTTGTTTAGGAACATCATGCCATGCGGGAAAAGCGTAGTAGTGATAATATATTGAACTACGCCATGCTTCATCTTTTTCTTCGAAGATCGTCCTGAGTGATTTACCCTGAACATCTCCGGGTATCTCAACTCCTGCATAATCAAGGAATGTTGGCGCAAAATCAAGATTCATTACAAACTTATCATCAACTCTACCCGGTTTGATTTTATTGGGATAGCGGATTAAAAGAGGACTTTTAAATGACTCTTCATACATCCAGCGTTTATCGAACCAACCATGTTCACCTAGATAAAATCCCTGATCAGATGTATAGACAACGATGGTATTTTTATCCAGTTTGTTATTTTCCAAATAATCCAATACGCGACCAATATTCTCATCGACCGCTACAATACAAGCCAGATAATCTTCCATATAGCGTTGGTATTTCCATTCTACCAGCTCTTTACCGCTTAAATTGGCATTCCTGTAATCTTCATTGACCTGATCATAATAAGAATCAAATACTTCTTTTTGCTCAGATGTTAAGGCTGAATAAACGTTCTTCCAACTATTTGTGCCGTCAAAATTGCGACTTTTCCCACCTCCACTGTTCATTTCGCGTTCACCTTCAAGGAAATGGATCTTCATATCATAACCGCTGTACATGTTCTTGACTTCCATATCTTGCGTACCTGCGGTTTTTTCTCTTGTCTTGTAGTCATCATAAAATGTTTCAGGTAAGGGAAATTTTGTATCCTTGAACATTCCTATATGACGGGGAGCAGGCATCCAGTTACGATGCGGTGCTTTATGGTGAAATAACAAACAAAATGGTTTGTTTTTATCTCTGCCATCAAGGAATTCCAGTGCGAAATCAGTGATCAGATCGGTCGTATAGCCCTCATATTTGACCGTATCGCCATTTTCATAGAAAACAGGATTGTAATACCTGCCCTGACCTTTCAGAACGCGCCAATTGTCAAATCCTACTGGTGTTGATTTTAAATGCCACTTCCCAATTACTGCTGTTTGATAACCGGCTTCTTGCAATAGTTTTGGGAAAGTCATTTGATTGGGATTGAAGGTATCTCTATTATCACGCTTCCCATTAATATGACTGTATTTTCCGGTCAAGAGAACTGCGCGACTTGGTGCACAAATTGAATTTGTAACATAGGAGTTCTCAAAACGAATTCCCTCTGTTGCCAAGCGATCAATATTCGGTGTTTTGACCAAAGAACTATCATAAGCACTGATAGCCTTTTCTGCGTGATCATCTGACATAATAAAAATGATATTTGGACGGGTTTCCTTTTGGCAGGATAGCAATAAAAATAAAGCAGCTGCTAATACTATTAATTTCTTCATAAAATACCTCATCAATTAAAATTATTTACCGCATAATGTAAGGAACAGGCATGAATCTCACAAGGCAAAAGGCAAAAGTATAAAGCTTGCTCTACGCCTGTCGGCCATAGCCTCGGCGAAGGCTGGAAGCTCTAAATGAGCGAAGTAGAGGCAAAAGAGTTCGGAATGAAGTGATTCGGAAATAAGATTTAGATCCAGGGTATATAGATCAGATATACTACTTTACCACTTACCACTTACCACTTACCACTTACTTCTTACTTCTTACCACTTACTTCTTTCTGCCTACTTCTTACTGAATTTTCTTCTCTGGAACCATTCAACCAATCGAACAGGTAATATCCTGCTTAAAAAAGCATTACGAGGTGCATCGCCACCAACAGGATATCCCGGTTTGGGATCTTTTTGATTAATAACAAATAATATTTTTTCAGCGATCTCTTGAGGCGGCACTCCTATTTCTATATTATGATCTCTTATTGCCTTGAAGATTTTTGCGTTTTTATAATAATCGGAAGATTCATCGATAAAGCGTTCTTGCTCAAATCCTGTTGCTACATAACCGGGCTCTATCATGACTACATTTATACCAAATGGCCTAACTTCTTGCCTTAAAGAGCGAAACATACCTTCAACAGCGAATTTTGTACCACAATACGCGGAAGTAAATCCTACACCAAATATACCTGACATCGAAGAAAGATTAATGATCAGGCCGTTTCTTCTTTTTCTCATAGACGGTAATATCGCTTGGGTTAAGTGAATAATCCCAAATAAATTTACCTCAAATAATGAACGGACTTTTTCAATGGGAACTTCTTCAAACGGCCCCACTTGTCCCTGCCCCGCATTATTGATCAGAATATCTATATCGCCAAGTTGAGGGATCAACGCATCTATACTCTTGGCATTTTGAAGGTCTAAAGGGAAATACTTAACTCCGGAAAGTTTATCTTTGATCGCTTCCGGATTACGCGACGTACCCAATACCTCAAATCCTTGCCGTAAAAGCAATTCGGCAATAGACTTTCCTATACCGGAGGATGCACCGGTAATCAGTACTCGTTTTTTAGACATTAAGTTCGGTCCTGTGTTATTTTACTTCTTTGTAATCGGCGTCTTCAACATCCGACATGTCAATTTTCTTTTGAACAGAAGTATCATTTTCCATATCCGGAGTTTCTTGTTTTTCTTCCGGATCAATATAAGGATCGTTGTTTGTTTTTCGTTTAATAAATATCGTATAGATCAAGTAAACAAAGATCACAACGAGTATTAGCTTAAATAAAAAGCTCATTCTGTAGTTCCTGCTTTGTAGTATTTTGTTCCCAACGGGGGTTGTTGGATATATTTCATGACCTCATCAAGGTCCTCTTTTTTATTGACAAAATCAATTTCGGTAGTATTGATAATCAACAAGGGTGTATCATTATAATGGAAGAAATATTGATTATAAAACTGGTTGAGTGAATCAATATAACTCCTATCCATATCACGTTCATAATCACGATCGCGCAGATCAATATTTTTCATCAAACGATCGGTATCAGCCTGCAAGTAGATAACCAGATCGGGTTTAGTGATCTCTTTGGATAAAATTGTATAGAGTTGATCGTAGAGGTGAAGTTCTTTTTCATCCAAATTGATATAAGCAAAGAGACGGTCTTTTGCAAAAATGTAGTCTGTTACTATACTGCGATGAAAAACATCCGTTTGAGATACTTCCAATTGCTGACGATAACGACTGAGAAGAAAAAAGAGCTGTGTTTGAAAAGCATATCGTTGACGATTGCCATAAAAATCAGATAAAAAGGGATTTTCTTCAAATTTTTCAAGTATTAAGCGACTATTCAAACGTTGCGATAGTATTTTAGCCAAGCTTGTCTTACCAACACCGATAACGCCTTCGATCGCGATGTAATATGCAGGACCCGTCATATCTTCTCCACCTTTGATTTATCCGGACACCGTAGGATATAGTCTGCAATATTCAATGATGTTCCGGGAACTTGGTAATTTACATCAATTTCACTCATTGGAAAAAGAATAAATTTTCTTTCCTTAAATCTGGCATGAGGAATAGTTAATTTATCCGTTTCAAGAATGATATCTCCGTAGAAAATAATATCTATATCGAGCGTCCGTGGACCCATTGGGCGCGACGGATCGCGTTGTCTGAAAAAACGTGTTTCAATCTCGGATGTAAAGTTAAGAATCTCAAAAGGATCAAGATCACTGTGATATTTGGCAACAGCATTCACAAAATCCGGCTGAGATACATCATAAAGTGGTGCCGTTCGCCATAATGCGCTCTGTTTTACAAATTCTATATGAGGATTGCCGGCAACCTCTTTGATGGCACGGGTCACCAAATGTCCCGAATCACCCATATTGGAACCGAATCCAAGATATAACGATTTAATTTTATCTCTATCCACTGTAATAATACCTTATCCAGTTAATCCTGTAATCCCGTCTTAATTATTTTTCAATATCCAGTCTAAGACTTTCAGCGTCTACAAGAAGTTCAGGTTTGATCTTTATACTTTCCATTTCCCCGGGAGCGAGATGGCGTTTTTTAGTCTCTTTAATAATTACATCATCTATACGAAGAACAATTTTTACATGATCATAAACCCGGTTAACCCGGAAATATAATTCAAGATCTTTGGGGCAATTTTGTGCTCTGATCTCTTGCGGTACAATATAGGATATTCCTTTACCTGCCAGTGAACAGATCCCTTTCCCGGTGCTTAGATTACCTTTAGAATATTCTGCCGCAAACCTGCCGGCTTTTTGACTTTCTA
>CAYTLV010000128.1:0-5491 GCA_964438445.1 uncultured bacterium
TCATTCATCATTACATTCAAGGTTATATCAACATTTGAAAGAACTTTACGTTCTGTAAGTCCGTCGATGTATAGAACAACATCTTCGTCAACTGAACTCTGAATGTGTAAATCACAAATTGTTACAGTTTCGCCTGTAATTTCACCGTCACCAGTGATCCAACCTTCAACAGGGTCATTGGCCAAATCAAAGGCCACAATTTGCCAGTCGTTTTCACACAATGTCACAGAATTCCACATTTGTCTTTCGTAACCTGAATCTTTTATGGTCAAGGCGAGATCAACTTTACCACTACCTTTGACCATTAAAAGAATAGTTGAATTAGCTTTTACGGTCGTAGTGTAAGGATGTTTAACCCACATTCTTACAAACCAGCCACCATCGACTGCAGGATCATCCAATAGTGCGAATTTTCCTGATTTTGTACCTTCATAAGCTTCTTCATCTGAAGCAGCAAAAGTTGAAGCAGTTGCAAGACCGGAAACAGTCGTAGCGAAAAGACCTTGATTAAAGTAAGATAATGTACCTTCAAAACCTTCAATTAAACCGTCCATATCTTCAGGGTGATTAGCACTGAAGGGGATATAGACAGTCATAGCCTCTGAAGTATCTACAACACCAAACGTGGCTCCCGGTGTCATCACATTATTGGTAACCAATGATACCTGATGATCTTCTACAAATGTTCCGGTAAGCATGATAGTATTAGCATTAAGGAAGTTCATTGCGGTAGGATCTGAAACGGATCCACCATCTGACCAGTCAACAAATCTAAAGTTGAACAGCCATGCCATGACCGGTAGATTAAATTCTACATACATGGTTGGAACACCCTCAAGTAATACTACATCAGCATATTGAACTTCAGCAGGTTTCTGGAAATCGAATACAAGTGTATTTGTATCGGAATATGTTTCACCATCGCCAAGATCATTGGCAACGATGTAATATTCGTATGTACCGTTCATGTCCCAAGGTCTTTTTTCATCAAGCGTAATATACATAAATGTGTCTTGTGCCGTCATGACTTCTTCAGGACCATTTTCAATAAATTCCAATGTATATGTGACCGTATCATTGAGATCCAGATCTATAGCTTCTGTCCATTCCATGTATAAAGCTTTTACCGTATCTTCACCCGTATCATAATTAACGATATTGGCATTATCCATTGATGTGATTGTAACACTATTACCCGGGGTGAGGATCTCAAAAGCACCGGGATCCCGGTTCATATGGAAATCTGCGAAATAACGCGGCATAACTTCAGTAACATCATATTCAGAAACAACACCAACTAGATCAAGAGGCCATACTCCGGGAACAGGACCACCATCTAAAGGACCGTCATTGTCAATGAACATGACAAATTCATTATCTGCTTCATCTTTAAGAGTAATATTTAGATAATCGCCACTGTCTGGCCATGAAAAACCGTCTACAGTATCGACATTATCAAGAATAACCAACATACCCTGATAGTCACGGCTTTCCAAATCAGGTACTGTGATTAGGGTAGGTTCAATGTCATTGTCTTTACTTAATACAATGTAATTGTCATTTGTACTCTTGATTTGCTCAAGACCAGCATATGCGGCACGTTTACCAATCACAAGAATCTCATCACCTTCTTCTACAATACCGTCATCGATAAAATCCCAGTCATAAAGGGCAATACCGGCACTTTCGTCTTGCATGAAAATAGGTGCACCACAGGTTACTGTCGAAACAAGACCTGTACATGCTACATAATCATATAAGGCGATATCTTTAGCTGCTGCAATGTCTTTTGAAGGATATACATCCATATACATGTCATCCCAGACAACATTGTCAACATAAACAGTGTCATCATCATAGGTGTCTGCATAACCGGTAATACGAATATAACCGCTGTCGGATTCAGCAATACCCAATAAGGAATAAGTTGTCCAGACACTATCGGTAATACATGAAGTTACTACGGCATCGTTACCTAATCCCTGTACAGAAAGATCTAAGTCCCAACCATCCCATGCCACGGTTTTAATATCGATTGATAGTTTATAAATCCAACCGGGAGTTGCAATAACGGGACGTTTTACCTCAAAACCTAAACCACTATCCGATAGACGCAGGGTGCTGTCAGCTACCCAAGTTTCTACAGTATACTGATTTGCTTCTTCATAATGGCTCCAGTTTCCAACATCATCTGCATTATCGAAAGTCAATGCAAAATCAAGAGAATCATAAGTGATCTCTATAGCAGCAGCTTGATTTGTAACAGTTCCTGTATTGGCACCATAGATCTCAGGATATCCATCGCCATCCAGATCGCCTGCATAGCGCATGCCATATACACCCGAGAAACCTGGGCTTGTGAGAGATGTTTGTTTAATCCAGTTGGCTGCAGCAGTTGGATCGCCACCGGTATATTCATGTACGGTAATACTTGAACCGCCACCGGAAGCATAGATGTTCATTCTTCCATTCATATCAAGGTCACCCAGTTGTGTACAAACACCACCGGAGGTGCCAAAAGCACCAATAGTATGAACATCAGCTGTGGTCAATTCTGAAAGCTCAGTTCCTACAGGACATGTAGTAACATATAAGCGTCCGCCACTATACATTGAAAGATATGCTTCATCACGGCCATCATCGTCAAGATCGGCTGCTACGAAATCATAGAATGCAAAATCATCATTGCGATCTAAATCCGTCTGAATATAATTCACGGCAGTATAACTATCAGCCGAATCGCATTCAACGATAAAGAGTGCTCCATGATCCCAAGGGGCAAATAGAACTTCATTGTTTCCATCGCCATTCATATCGGCAATAACACCACCATAAGGTGAGCCGCCGGCAGGGAAAGTAGAACTGGTTTTACCGTGAGTGAATTCGATCGTGGTTATAATATTGTTTTCTGCAAATGATGTACCGGTATCGACTTGTGCAATGTAGAAATTATCATAGGCATTGGATGAACCATTGTTACCAACGATAATTTCTTCAACACCATCTTGATCAACATCACCAATTGTGAAGTTTTCAACATACCAACGATCTTCTGTAACGAGCTGTTTTAATACTTGAATAGGGGCGCGCATAGAGTCGCCGACTGTATCATATTCAAATGCCCATAAACCGGCGGCTGCATCATTGGAGCCGTTAACACTTACGAGGAGTTCTTGCATACCGTTTCCGTCCAAGTCGCCGTAAGCAACGTGACGGGTAGATGACCAATATCCACCACCCATTTCACCGGTATCAAAAAACAAGGTCGCTGTGTTATCAGCTGTTATTTCATAGACGAATGCTCTTCCGCTGACGCCGTAAGAAGCTATCATAACTTCTTTATTGCCATCATCATCAAAGTCACTACCGACCCACATGTCGCGCATGATGTCGCCGGTTGCTTTGGTACCGATGTTAAAACCACCGGTAACCATAGCTAATGGAGCCATGCCTGCATCATTTGGTGAAGTCAATAGTACATCGCCTTCAGAATTGGCTTGTGCCGCAAATCCAAATGCAGCAAAAACCAACATAAGAACAAGTACTTTTCTCATGTGTCTTCTCCTTCTGTTTGTTTAAAACCTAAATTATTAAATCATGCTAAAAAATATATGATATATATATCATTCAAACAACTATTATTTAAAGTTCAAATGGGAATTAATTTTCGATGAATAAAGGTAATAATATGGTCTGAATGAGTGGTTTTGGAAGTAAGATCAAGGCAATGAAAAGATTATATCATTTGTTTTGCATTTAGGATGTATTCTCGTTGTGTGAAATTAAAAATGTTTTAAATCTGTGTTCTTTTCATGAACAGATCCCTACTTCGTTCCTTTCGGAGCTACGAAGGGCAGGCTCTTCACTTCTTCCTGCTTTGCAGGAATTCGTTCAGGATGACATTTTTATTCTGGCTTCTGACTTCTAATTTCTGTATTTCTCAGCAATTTCTTGCATATCGTTTTTCAGTAAATCATACATGCCCATATTTCTGAGAATGGCAGCGGGATGGTAAGTAACACGAAGGTCGGTATCGTGATATTTATAGGTGATGCCACGCATGTTTTTAAGCGCATTAGAGGCCCTTAAAAGTGTATTGGCGGAGATTCTTCCCAACGCTACGATCACATTGGGTTTAATGATCTCGATTTGGCGGTGTAAATAGTTTTCGCATAAGGCTATTTCTTCGGGAAGTGGATCTCTGTTTTTTGGAGGACGGCATTTTAATACATTGGCAATAAATACATCTTGGCGAGATAAACCAATTTCTTCAAGAACTCTGTCTAAAAGTTTACCAGCTCTACCTATAAAGGGCATACCGGTCTTATCTTCCTGCTCACCGGGTGCTTCACCTACGAACATAATATTGGCATCGGGATTTCCACCGCCAAAAACAAAATGATTCCGTGTCTTGCCAAGTTCGCATTTCTGACAGGTGTGGATCTCTTCAAAATATGCTATTAAAGGATGTTTTTTTGGAGATGAAAAAATTTCATGACCATACACATCTCGCATATATTCGAGAAAGGGGAGCTTTTCCTGCATAATTAGTCTTTCTTATTAGTGATAGTTTGCCAAATGGTCTTTGCAATATCCACTTTAGATTGAAGTGGTAATGAATAGGTTTTATGCTTTTTGTCAATAATCGTTACCTGATTTGTATCTGTAGCGAATGCTGATCCGTTTTCATGAGGATTATTGACGACGATCCAGTCTAAATTCTTTTTTTCCATCTTAGAAATGGAGTTGCTTACTTCGTTCTCGACTTCTACACTGAAACCGACCAGGATCTGATCTATTTTTTCTTTTCCCAATTGAAGTAAAATATCATCTGTTTTTTTTAAGCTGAGTGATTCAGGGATCTTATCTTTTTTCAGTTTGCCTTCAAAGGAATTTATGGGTCGTATATCTTCAACGGCTGCAGCCATGACAACGATATCTTGATTCTTATAAAGATCCAAGACAGTTGCTTTCATTTCTTCTGCTGTAACAACATGCTGAGTTTTGCATCCTCTGGGGTCGGGAAGAGCAGTCGGGCCGGAAATATAATTCACGAATGCACCGGCTTTAGCTGCAGTTTCGGCCAAAGCTATCCCCATTTTACCTGTAGATGGATTTGATATAAATCGAACGTCATCAATGGCTTCCCGTGTGGGACCACCGGTGATCAGGATGCGTTTATGTGCGAGAGGACTTTTTTTTTGTGCGGAAATGGCTTTTTCGAGGTAAAAAATCAATGTCTTTTCATCGGGAAGACGACCAATGCCCCAACCTTCTTCAGCTGTAGCCAGTTCGCCTGTTTCCGGTTCAATGATATGATATTTCAATTCCCGCAATTGCTGCAAATTGCGCTGAACGACTGCATTTAAATACATGTTCTTGTTCATAGCGGGAGCAATGACGGTTTTTTCGGGTTCTGCAACAAGCAACATGGTACTGAGAGCATCATCTGCAATACCGGCGGTTATTTTACCGAGTATGTTTGCAGTGG
>CAYTLV010000129.1:0-4178 GCA_964438445.1 uncultured bacterium
CTCCTAATTTCATTATTAAATCGGTTTGGGGCAGTCCCTGTGCTTTGTATTATAGTTTAAAATATTGGAAAATAAAAGGTGGAATTGATTATTTAGAGGCTGGAAGTTCGTAATTTATAAGTGTTATCAGAAGCGGGAACACTTTTTCTCAGGCATAATCTCTTGGTTCTTTATTTACTAATTTGGTTTTCAGAAACAAATTGATAAATCCACCCTTGCGCATTCCAGGAAATAGGCAACCATACTACGCTGATCAACGCAATAATAGCATATGTCATCATGGTGTCCGGCCAGAGGTTTTGAGGGAAAGCAAGAATGTATCCGATAATAAAAAGATTTACCTCAAAGAAAAAGATTCCGGTGCGAAATCCTTTGGTCATCTTCCAGCTCTCACGGAAAGCATCAAGCAGCGGCATATCGCGATCAATAATAAGAAATTCCATAAAATAAAATGCGAGTAGAAGAAATAGTCCGGGTATAATAAAGAGCAGCAATCCAATTCCGATCGCCAACATTTTTAATATCATAGCTAGAACATATATGGGAAAACGTTTTATTTTCATGCGCAAGTAAGCCATAGGCTGAACACCACGCAAACCGGCCAAAACAAAGGTGACTACAAAGAAACTTAAACAGATCAGGGCAATGCTTGTAATGCTTATTATTAGCACAAAGTTTGAGGGTAGTATCTCAAGAAATTGCATTACGTTCATATCTTCAGTAAAGATCACATCTTTTATCAGATAACTGTTAGAAATATCGGCCAATGAGTACAAAAGAGTAAGTAGCAAAAAGACCCAAATCTTTTTGTGCATTTCTTGCCAACCATATTTAAAAGCCGGGATCAGTGTGAACATGTTTTCCTCAATATTTTGTCATGTAATGTAAACAATGTTGACGAAAAGACAAATGAGTTTAGAAAGAAAGGTTTAGAGTATGGGGTATAGGGTATAGGATGTAAGGGTGTAAGGGTGTAAGGGTGTTTTAATGACCTATATACCTTTACACCTTGCACCTCTACTCCTTCTATTTATTTCTTTTCATCATTTATAAAAATTCCTTACTTTTCAACACAAATATTTATGGAGGATACTATGCATGAATTTACCCTACATATGCCAACGAAGTTCGTTTTTGGGCATGGCGTTTTTCAACGCGCAGGAAAAGAAATTCGACGACACGCTTTAAAAGTCCTTATCGTTTGCTCTTCGGGTTCGGTTATAAAAAACGGTTATCTCGATAATTTACTGAGTCAACTGGAAGAAGCGGGAGTACGTGCGGATGTTTATGACAAAGTAATGCCCAATCCTCGGGTGAGCATGATCGATGCAGGTGGTAGATTAGCTAAAAATCTGAATGTTGACGCTGTTGTCGGCTTGGGTGGCGGTTCTGCCATGGATGCGGCAAAAGGCGTTGCTATGGTTGCAAAAAATGGCGGTTCGATCTGGGACTACACGGCAGGACATAAAACCGTACATGATTCTTTGCCTGTGATCTGTATCCCAACTCTCAGTGCAACCGGCTCCGAAGGAAATGCATATGGTGTTGTTTCAAATGATGAAACGATGGATAAAATTTCATTTGTTTGCTATGGTGCCCGACCTGTCGTCTCGATCATAGATCCGGAATTGACGAGTACGGTTCCAGTAGCTTATTTGTACGATGGTGCCGTGGATATTATTACGCACTCAACCGAAGCTTATTTTTCTTCCGGTGAAGATGCTATTTTAAATGATGGGATCACCCTAACGCTGGTTAAAAGTGTGGTTGAATCTCTTGACAGGCTCAAAAAAGACCCCAAAGATAAGGATGCTCGCTCTACATTTACCTGGGCATCAACTGTTGCGCTTGTGGGTATCAATGATGCTGGGCGCGAAGGTCCCTTCCCGATTCACTCAATTGAACATGCCCTTAGTGGTATGTATGATATTTCACATGGGCGCGGGCTTGCCATGCTCTTCCCTAAATATCTTGAAATGTTCAAGGAAATGCTTTCAGAAAAGATCCTTTATTTTGGAAAAGTATTCAATCCCGATATCACGAATGCTGACGAAGCGATATTGGCCTTTCGTGCATGGCTTAAAAGTATAGATCGTGATTTAATGTTTTCAGACTTAAAAATTCCCAACGACAAACTCGATGAACTTGCAGATTCCGTTCTCAGAACTGCCGGTAACAAGCACCATCAGATCGGTGCGCCGAGGGCAATGGGAAAAGAAGAGATCATTGCTTTATATAAGATGTGCTTGTGATTAATAAAATTATTATGGATTTGTAGAGACGCAAAATCTTGCATCTTACCTAAACGAAATTAGTCATACAAACAAAAACAGCGGCAAATGCCGCTGTTTTTTATATATGTCAACTATATATTTACTTCTTCTTCTTTGCCTTAGCCGTAATAACACCCTTGGGGTGAGTTGCCGTGAAATCCTTTTCAACCTTTTTATTGATAAGGAATTTCTGTTGCACGATGGTCAAAGCATTAAAAGTCAGATAGTATAAAACCAAACCTGAGGAAAATTTGTAGAACAGGAAGAACATCATTGCGGGCATAAGCCACATCATCATTTTCTGTTGTTGTGCCTGTTGTCCGCTTCCCATGGCATTTGTTCCTGTCATTTTTTGCTGAACAACCATTAAGACGGTCATTAATATCGGAAGGATATTGAATTCTGTTCCCAGTAGCGGAATGTTAGCACCAAAATTGAACAATGCATCGGGAGTACTCAAATCTGTCATCCAAAGCATGAAAGGAGCTCCGCGCAATTCAATTGCCGTACGGAAAATAATGAACAATCCGTACAAGATCGGGAGCTGTAACAACATCGGTAGACAGCCACCCATAGGGTTGACCTTTTCTTCTTTATAGAGTTCCATCGTCTTCTTCTGAAGAACTTCTTTGTTATTTTTATATTTTTCCTGTAGTTCTTTGATCTTTGGTTGAACCAATTGCATACGTTTCATTGATCCATAGCTCTTTTGGGTCAGCGGGAAAGTGACAACCTTAATAATAATGGACATCAGTAAAATAACCACACCATAATTCGGAATCAAGCCATAGAGAAAAGCCATCAACCAATGCAAACCAATGGAGAAGGGCTTAATGATCATTCCACCCCAGTTCATGGTTTTTTCCAACTCAAGACCATAGGATTTAAGAAGTTTCTTCTCTGCCGGGACTAATCCGATCAGATAAGAATCTTGCTGATAGTTGGATTTGTGTAAACTCATATCTATAGTAGCAGAGAAATCACGTGTATTTTTGCCCTTTGCAAGCATTAATTCTGAGCGAACACCCTTGTTCTCAATGGGGGCAATAAAACCGGTAAAGTATTTTGATTTGAATGCCAGCCAGTTTGTTTGACCATCTGTATTCAATGTGGTACCTTCGTTATTCTTTGCTTTACGGGATTCAAGTTTTACAAGCTCATCTCCCATCATAGCAAAAACACCGGTGTACATAATATCATCCATAGCATTTTTTTCCGTGAGAGAAAAACCATCTTGCCAAAGCAGAGAATAACGTAAACCTGCCATTCTTTGCATATAGTCGGCTAATGCAACATCAAGCTGAAAATCATAGCGATCCGGATAAAATGTAAATGTTTTTTCAATTTTTATACCTTCCGGGGACATTGCGGTATATGAAAGTGTGGTCTCGCCTTCGACAAATAGCGTATCGCCATCTGCAAAGCGATCAATACGTGGACAATCAAAAGCAATATATTCAAGATCTGAAGGATCTTGGTAAAGAGTGGTATATTCAATATTTAGGTTAGCCTTTGCTTCAGCCGGAAGCAAGCGAACACGATTTCCATCGAGGTCGGAATAATCATAAAGTTCATATTCTCGAACCGTACCACCACCAAGATTAGATAGACGCATGGCAAATTTATCATTTACGATAACTACATCTTTAGAATCAATCGCCTGTTCACGCGTTTCAATGCTAACTTGCGGGCGAGCATATTCCGGAGGTGGAGTTTGAGCCGCAACTTCCTGCTGAATAGCTGCTGTTGTTTCTTGCTGGATAACGGCCGTTTCGTCCACGGGGTTAAAAATCTTTTGATAATATGGCATCAGAACGATAATGATACCGATCACGACAAAAGCTATAATCGTTTTTCTATCCAAAATGATCTCCTTTATTGGTGGTCATGTTTATGATGTACTGG
>CAYTLV010000129.1:4278-5434 GCA_964438445.1 uncultured bacterium
GTTTTTCTATCCAAAATGATCTCCTTTATTGGTGGTCATGTTTATGATGTACTGGGTCATAGCCGCCCGGATGAAAGGGGTGGCATTTCAATATTCGTTTCAATCCAAGCCAAGAACCCTTTAAGGCGCCAAATTCCTGGATCGATTCATAAGTATATTGTGAACAAGTAGGATAAAACCGGCAAGAGCGTGCTGTATACGGCGATATTGCGCGTTGATAAAAACGGACAAGTGCGAGAAATAATTTTTTAATCATCTTGAAGTAGTACTTGCAAATCTGCCATGATCGCATCCACGGGATGTTGACGTGGCATTTTTTTTAGAATTAATCCATATATACACAAAGAGGAAAACCATTCCTTATTGTTGCGATAGCATTCCCTTAGGTAACGTTTCCCTCTGTTTCGTACAACCGCGCCTTTAAAATGGCGCGCAATGGCAAACAGAACACGGCGATTTTCTGCCGGTAAGGATACAATATTTACAAAGCGTCCCTTATTCCATTCCCCGTTGTCAAATAAGCGTGAGATCTCTTTCTTTTCTCTCAGGATCTCAGATTTTTTCAGTGCAGATTTCATTCATCAGAAACAGTCAACCGTTTCCGTCCTTTTTTTCTTCTACGTGCAAGAATCGCGCGCCCAGCCGCAGATCCCATACGCTTACGAAAACCGTGTTTGTTCTTCCGTTTTCTATTACTCGGATTATATGTTTCTTTCACCTTGTTCTCCTTTAACACATATGTTCAGATAAAGCCCTGAAATATGTGGCATAAATAGATTAAAAGCAATGTTTTTTTAAGTGAATTGGGTGATAAATGACTGTAAATGAAGCGATACATCTTTTCTTGTGTTTGTTGTGTGGTTGAAATACAAGATGTTGGGCATAGGGAGTTTTGTATTATAAAAATATTGGTGTTTTAGGGTTGATCTCTTCTCATATCCTTATTTTCTCAATTCTCCATACTTCTTGTTTCCTATCTGTCTTAGGTGTTACACCTCATAGAACACCCGAAACACAACATTACACCCTAAATATCCAAAATATATATAAAGTGTTTTTATCTCAATACTCTCTTAAACAATAGACATTATCTGTGTTTTTGAGAATATATTAAAAATAATTGTATTTTATTCTTGCATAATTCGTGTATTGGTGT
>CAYTLV010000130.1:0-5414 GCA_964438445.1 uncultured bacterium
AATTCGGGTTTATACCCATTCTGCATCGCAACTCCGTCTGGTTTTTTATTGGAGATAACATGAAACGGATACCACTTTCACAAGGAAAATATGCTTTAGTTGATAACGAGGATTTTAAAAAGCTTTCAAAGCATAAATGGTGTGCGATCCAATGGGGAAATACTTGGGGTGCGGTTCGTAACAGTAGTAAGGTTAATGGTAAACAAAGAACTATTTATATGCACCGTGAAATATTGGGGCTTAGGCGAGGTGGAAAAATACAAGTTGACCATAAAAATCATAATGGATTAGATAACAGGCGGTCAAACCTAAGACCTTGTACTGCCCAACAAAATCAATGGAACTACACAAAAGCATCAGGTAAATCCAGTAAATACAAAGGTGTTAGCAAGCATAAAGATGGTGGATGGGTTGCGAATATTACAGTTTTTAAAAAACAATACTATTTAGGATATTTTAAAAGTGAGATTGAAGCTGCGATTGCTTACAACAAAATGGCACAGAAGCATTTCGGTGAATTTGCAAAACTTAATATAATAAAGGAGAAAGATTATGGATATAAAACTAATTAGTTTGATAATAGGATCGTTCAAGGGCTTAAAGAAATTCCAAGTAGAGTTTGACGATGATAGCACTATTATCAAAGCACAGAATGGAATCGGGAAAACTACTGTATTTGACGCTTTCCTTTGGCTGTTATTTAATAAAGATTCTACAGGCAGGAAAGATTTTGAGGTTCGACCGTTAGACAAAGACAACCAGCCGATCAAAGGGCTGGTAACGTCTGTAATTGCCGAACTATCTATTGGCGATGAGTTTCATGTTTTAAAAAAGGAACTCCACGAAAACATCGTCAAGAAGCAATTACGGGGCTATACGACAGCTTGTACGATTGACGAAGTACCCAAAAAGGTTAGTGAATATGCCGATTATATCACTGAGCTAATTCCAGAAGAAACTTTCAAGTTATTGACAGACCTGGATTATTTCAATGCAAAAATGCACTGGAAAGAACGCCGGAAAGTTTTATTGGGGCTTGCTGATTATGATGCTCCAAAGGGCTTTGAAAAACTCCATGAACTACTCAATGGCAGAACGATTGAGGATTTAAAAAAGGTTCTATCGGGGCAGAAAAAAGGTTACGAAGATGAGCAGAAAGAAATCAACCCCCGGATGGATGAAATCCAACAAAGCCTTGATAGTTACACCAGCGAAGATTTGCCGGACACTAAGACCCTTGAAGCTCAAAGAACTATTGTTACACAGGAAATCAGCAAGCTCAGGGTTGATCGTCAGAACCTAACGGGGAAAGAAACGGAGCGTCAAAAAAAGATTGATGCTCTTAATGAGCTTCATAGCCAAAAGATGAACAGGGAATCGGCTTTAAGAAATGACCCCAGTGGCGTTACAACCTTACTGGAAGAAAAGAATACGCGGGAAATTGCCGTTGCTGAAAAGCAATCCGAAGTCGGTAGCACCCTTAGGCAGATCGAAACTGAAAAAAACAACCAGGCCAGCGTTGAGGCAAATTTAAACCGTTGCCTTGCCTTGCGTAATGAGCTTAACGAACAAAAGAAGCAAATAAAAGAAGAACCTGTTGACGGAACTTGCTACGCCTGCGGTCAAAAACTACCCGCCGATAAGCTTGTAGAGCTTGAAGCCGGCAGACAGGCAAAACTCGCTGAGATTAACAAACAGGGCTTTGAATTGAAAACTGTAGTCGAAAATTGTCGAAAGAAAATTGAGGCAACAAACCAAAACATCCTTACCTTGCAAAAGGTGTTTGGCCAGGCAAACAGCGAGCTTGAGCTGATGATTACCTCTAAAGATGCTCGCTTTGCTGTAATTGACGAAGCTATCAAAAACAATCCTACAACCCCGCCTGAAAAGGATAATCAGTGGTTAGTCACTGTTGAGTTAATCGAAAAGGCTGAAAAAGAAATCGGCCTTCCTGTCGGAGAACAACTTGGAGCTATCGAAACAATGCGAATCAACAAAGAGCTTGCACTTGAGAGAATCAACAAGCTTTTAAACAACCATGACAATATCACAAAAGCAAGTATGCGAATTACTGAATTGAGTACCAGAGAAAAGGAACTGGCTCAACTGATAGCTGATGTCGAATCGCAACTGGCTATGATTGACGATTACAACGTAGCGGAAAGTAAGGCTATTGAAACAGCCGTCAATGGCAGGTTTGAGCATGTCGAATTTAAGCTGTTTTCTGATCTGCTCAATGGCTCAATCGAGGAATGTTGCGAATTGATGCTTGATGGCATACCCTATAAGGACTTATCATCTGGACAGAAGATTTTTAGTGGGTTAGATGTTGTAAATGTTTTAAGTAAGCATTATACAATCTCAACTCCATTATTTATAGACCACCTGGAAAGTGTAACTTTACCTATCAAAACAAAATTACAAACTATTGGTCTTAAAGCAGTTGCAGGCATTAAGGAATTGACCGTAGAGATTGAAAAATAAATTATTTTCTTTCTTGACATATAGTTTTTTTATGGGATAATGCAGTTGTGAATAATAACAGTAACAATTTAACTCTAATTAGTAATGGCGGGCTTAGCCCATCCGCAAGGACGGCTGTTTTCTCGTTGCTGGGTTTATTCACAAAGCCCGCCTATTTTTTGGAGACAATCCTATGAAAAAGATACCACTCACGCAAGGCAAGTTTGCTTTGGTCGATGATGAAGATTTTGAAGAATTGTCAAAGTATAAATGGTATGCGAGAAAACATAATAATCTTTATTATGCAGGAATTTTGCAAGTTGCCGTCAAGGGAGCTTATGTAGGTTTATTTAAAACTGAGCGACAAGCAGCAACGGCTTATAATAAAAAGGCAAAAGAGTTATTTGGTGAATTTGCAAACATAAACATTATATAAAAGGAGAAATCAAATGCCTGAACAACTACAAAATCCGTTACAAACAATTAAAGATGGGCTGTTTACACCAGGCGTTATCGCATTATTCAAGGATAATCTGCCAAGAGCAACTGGTGAACATGCAGAAAAAGCGGCTCAAAGATTCGCTAAAATTTGCTATACTGCTATCTGCCAGAGTTACCAATTACAACAATGCAGCTTGGGTAGTATTGTTAAAGCTGCAAGCATATCGGCAAGTCTCGATCTTGATATTGACCCGAGAGGTTTAGCTTATTTAGTGCCTTATAAAAACAAAGGTGTAATGGAAGCACAATTTCAGATCGGCTATATGGGCTTGATAGAATTAGCTTACAGGTCGGGCAAAGTCAAAGCAATATCCGCCCATTGTGTTTACGAAAGCGAAAGAAAAGTTGTAAAAATTGTCCGTCTTGATGGTCAATACACAGTTGAGCACCCTTTTAGTTACGAGCCAACAACCGGGGATATGATAGCTGTTTATGCAACTGCTGAGATTGACGGCTTAGGAGCACAGACAATCGTTTTAAGAGCCGATGAGATTGACCGATTCAGGAAGCTTTCAAAAGCTCCCCATTCACCTGCCTGGGAAAATCATTTTGAGGCTATGGCAAAAAAGACGGCAATCAGACAACTTGCAAAATTCCTGCCAAAGTCAATCCTCGAAGATTTTAGTAAGGGTGCTGCTCTTGATGAACGTGAAACCTTTGTTGAAGCTCAGGAGTCTGCTCAAAACAAAATCGAAACTGAAACAGGCAGCGAGATCATAGATGCTGATTTTGAAAAGCCAACAGAAGAACCAGACCCAGCGACAGAGGCAAAGAAGAAAGCAGCATTAGCAAAGTTAAAAAGAGCCGAAGCCAAAAGAAAGAAAGAGGCTGAGGTAAAGAAAACAGCCACAGAGCCTTCATTTATGGACGATGAGGGATAAATATTTTATATTCTTGACAACCCCCAATAAAAGGTTTATAGTTGAATGTATGCTATCAGAGTTAATAAGAATACAACCAGCCAGGTACAGATTAGGACGCACCCCGTCCGCTCTGATAGCGACTTGGTTGGTTTTTTTATTGGAGATAGTCACATGAAACGAATTAAAGTTAACACTGGCGATAGGTTTGGAAGATGGACAGTTGTCGAAGAAAGCCAAAAGAGAAAAGATAAACGGTATATTGTATGTAAGTGCGAATGTGGGAATGAATCTACTATTATGTTAGGTTCTTTACGGGTAGGTGACTCTCAAAGCTGTGGGTGTTTACAAAAAGAGTTGGCAGTGCAACTGGGAAGAAAATCACTAAAACACGGAAAAAGCGGGACACGCCTATATCATATATGGGCTGACATGAAAGGGCGTTGTGGTAATCCGAATAGTAATAATTATGCAAACTATGGGCTTCGTGGAATAAACCTGTGTAAACAATGGGTGAGCTTCGCCTGTTTTATGAGATGGGCTATGAAAAATGGTTACACAAATAGTCTTACGATTGAGCGAATTGATAACGATGGGAACTATACACCAAAAAACTGCACGTGGATCACAAAAGGCAAGCAGATACGAAACCAACGCAGAAGTCACAGAATAACATATAAAGGCAGAACGCAAATAGTTATAGACTGGTGCAAAGAGTTAGGTATAGGAAAAGAAACTTTGCTCTCACGTTTAAATTTAGGGTGGAGCGTAGAAAGAACATTTGAAACGCCAGTTAGAACCAAATTTAGAAATAAGAGGGGGAAGAAATGATTTTTCGGCAGCACTATTCAGGATCATCCGGAAACCTATATGAGATCGTGGCTAATTCAGGGGCAAGGCTACTGATTGAAGCTGGTGTAACTTGGAAAAAATTACAGAAGGCTCTCGACTATAACTTAAGTAATATTGAGGCATGTCTAATTTCGCATGGGCATCTTTGACCACTGTAAGGCTTTGAAAGATGTTAGATCGGCAGGCATTGAAATATACGCAAGTGCTGAAACTTTCAAATCTTTTAATATCGATAGTGGTCGGCGGATAAATCCTGTTGAGAATAAAACCCTTATAAGATTAGGAACCTTTGATGTTCTATGTTTTTCGGTTGAGCATGATTGCCCTGGTTGCTTAGGTTTTATTGTAAGAGAAAAAGAGACCAGTGAATTTTTACTATTTGCTATTGATACTTCATATATCAAACAACGCTTTAATTATCCCTTTAGTATAATAATGTTGGAATGTTCATACGACAAAGAAATCCTTGACCGTAGGGTCGAAGATAAAACAATCAATGAAGCACTTGCGAAACGTCTATTAACCAGCCACATGAGCAAACATAACTGCTTTAGTTATCTGGATAAGTTTTGCGATCTAAAAAATTGCAGGGAAATTCATTTACTCCACATGTCGGCTAATAACATTGACAAGAAAAACACACAAATTGAGTTGGAGAAAAGGTTTTTTATTAAGACTATAATTAAGGAATGAGCAAATGACAATACATGAAGTTGTGACAAAACTTATCGGAGATAT
>CAYTLV010000131.1:0-5410 GCA_964438445.1 uncultured bacterium
AATTGGCCCCAAGGGATATCGTAGCCAGAGCTATAGATGCCGAATGTAAATCTCGCGGTGAATCCTGCGCTTATCTTGATATGACGCATTTACCCGCAAATAAGATTTTAGCACATTTCCCGAATATTGCATTGCATTGTAAAGAACAATTGAAGCTCGATATTACCAACGAATGGATCCCGGTAGTTCCGGCGGCCCATTATGTCTGCGGTGGTGTCATGACCAATCTCAATGGTCAAACATCCATGCACAATTTATTTGCAGCGGGGGAAACAGCTCATACCGGCGTTCACGGTGCCAATCGTTTGGCAAGCAACAGTTTGCTTGAAGGACTGGTTTTTGCTCACCGTGCAGCGAAACGTGTCATAGAAAAGAAACGTAATATACTCAATAATGTATCCATTCCAGAATGGGACGATACGGATGTAACCAATGAACAGGAGTGGAGCCTAATCCGTAATAACCGCAGTGAATTACAGACTATTATGTGGGATTATGTGGGGATTGTGCGTTCTACCGTCCAATTGAACCGTGCGATCACAAGAATGATCACACTCTATGAAGAGATCGAAGACTATTATAGACGCACACGCGTTAGTATGGAACTTTTAGAATTAAGAAATCTATCCGCGGTAGCCTATTTGATCGTTCGTTCTGCTCTTAGACGCAACGAAAGTCGGGGTTTGCACTTTATGACCGATTATCTCGATAAGGACGATAAGTACTTAAAAGACACCATTATCTAAGGAAAATTCATGAAAAAGATCTTATCGCTACTCATCATTTTATCCCTTGTGATATTTTCAGCCTGTGCACAAGTTCAACCCTTACAAAACACTGGCGAAGGGGTAACAGCGGGTTATACTGATTTACCCACTAAGGAACAAATTGTAGTGGGTCTCAATAATTTTTCTTTTGATCTATATCGCAATTTAACAGCCGGCACACTTAAGAACACTTTTTATTCACCTTTGAGTATTTCTTCAGCTCTGGCAATGACCTATGCTGGTGCGAAGGGTGAAACGGCAACCCAAATGCAGTCAACGCTTCGCTACGGTCCTCAAGTCAGTCTTTTCCATTCTCAATATGGAGCAATGATAGATTCTTTAAGCTCAAAAAAGGGTCAAGATTTTAAAATGAACATTGCCAATGCAATTTGGGTACAAGATAAGTACAAGCTTAAGAATTATTACATAGAAACCGTAAAAAAAGATTACAATAGTGAAATTCGCAGCATGGATTTTGTCAAACGTCCTGAAGCTTCTCGAGATACCATCAATTATTGGGTGGCGAAAAAAACAGCCGGGCGCATTCAGGATCTGATCCCAGCCGGTGTGATCGATGATATGACACGCTTGATCCTGACCAATGCCGTTTATTTTAATGCCGAATGGGCGAATAAATTCAATAAAAAATTGACAAATAATGATAAGTTCTATTGTTTGGACGGAAAGATCAAAGAAACCGAAATGATGTATCAACGTCATCATCATCCTATCTCTCAAACTAAAGATTATACCATACTTGAGATCCCTTACGCAGGATACGAATACAGTATGTTGATCATTTTACCCAATGATAAAACCGGTTTGACAAGCCTAAGTAAAACTCTCTCTGTTAAAGATATTATTGCACATGATAAAAGTAAAAAACGTGAAGATGTCCTGGTCTATTTCCCCAAATTTAGATTAGAAACAGATTATGAGCTTAACAAGTATTTATCTGCAATGGGAATGCCCTTGGCTTTTAGCGCGGATGCAGATTTCAGTAATATGACGGGTGGGAAAGATCTGATGATCTCTTCAGTCATTCATAAAGCCTTTATTGATGTGGATGAAGAGAAAACCGAAGCAGCCGCAGCAACGGCGGTTACGATGAAATTGACCTCCATGATGCCAAGCCAAAAAGCACCACTTGAGTTTAAGGCCGATCATCCTTTTATGTTTATCATTCGATCTAAAAACGATAATGCTATTCTGTTCATGGGTCAACTAACAAATCCGGGAAGTAAATGAGATATATTTTAGTAGCTATTCGCACCTTATTATTCTTTGTCTTTACACTGGTAACGGTGATCCTTGTAAATATTTCATATTATCTGCTAAGTATTTTTGGTAAGGATTTTTCTATAAGGATCAATCATCATATGACGACGGTGATCGGTTGGATGCTAAGATTTGTTTTGGGTATTCGGGTTAAGATATTTAATCGTGAAAAACTACCCAAAAAAGGCGGATCACTCATGGTAAGCAATCATTTTGGGTATGTTGAATTAGCTGCATTGCTAAAAGCAAAACCGATTGCATTTGTAGCCAAAGAAAATATAGGTAAATGGCCTTTTATCGGTGCTGTGGCAAAAGCCTGTGGATCTGTCTTTGTCAATCGCGATAAAGGCGGCATGTCAGATACTTATATCGAAGCAGTATCAAAGGCTTTGGATAAAGGATATAACGTTTGGTTTTCGCCTGAAAAAACAACCACGGACGGTACTTGGCTGCGTCCATTTTCTTCTGCCTTATTTGTAGCTGCAAATCGTAGTAAAAAGCCGGTTGTCCCCGCCGTATATGTCTTAAAAGATATTAATGGTAAACCCATTAAAAAAGAACAACGCTGTCAGGTAACCTGGGCCTTGACCGATGAAGGGAAAAGCACACCTTTCTTTAAGCACTTTACTCATTTTATGAGCTTTGGTTTGATTACTATGGAAATGCATGTCATGGATCCCATTATCCCTGATTATGATGACACCAATATTGAAGAACGCCGCAAATTCTCAAATATGCTCCGAGAAAAGATGGCAGATGAGCTTAAGAAGCATGAACCTGCCTTTGATAGAAATAGAAAATATTTGAATAGTGAAGAAGAGAAAAAACTGAAAGATAAAAAATTTATTTATAATTGATAAATATCCATTAGTGTTTCCGCTAATTACTGTATAACCCATACAGTTTACAAAAACACAGCTACTTTACCCACCCACAACCACACCATATACTAACATCGCCCTTATCGTTTGTTTTAGGTTGTAGTCCTCAAATTTTACCAATGATAAAACCGAGGTGACGATTGCAATATTATTGACGCAGATCATGTAAATATAAATATCATTTACACTAAAAATTTATTTCTGATTTTACTTTAATGAAAATATTATTTTGAAGATTTTCATATCTGGATTTGTATTCAAACCAATCTCCAGATTCTTTATAATGGAATTCGGCCCACGCAAGGCAAGCACATTTCGAAATGTGTATTGTTAATGCAGGAACAAAAACATCGTCTCCAATTTCATATTTTTTGCCACTTACTCTATCTAAATGTTCTGCAACTTTATATGTAATGTGATTACCATTGACAATTATTTCTCTTTCGTTTATTGTAAACTCATCATCCTTTGCTCCCATATCATAATCGACTCTTAATTTTAATTGTTTGCCGGCGATTAATGCATACGAACCAGCAATTATTGATGTTAAGTCAGACTCTTTTGATTTAGGTTGATGCTTTGCTCTTTCAATATTTGAGCTACCACAACCAATAATATCTCTTAATATTCCTTCTCTGTCAACTGCGAATTCCATACAAATATTGGGCATTATATTTTTTTTAACTCTCCAAAATTCTTTACAATCATTGCATTGCCATTCTTCTTTTAAAGGAATTTTTAAATCTTGAACCCTACTTTCTTTTTTCTTTGTAGTAATTCCATGATTACCTGCTTTACCTCTGTCAATATTTTCTATATAATTACTGTAAATGTCACTCTCTTCGTTATTTAGACACTTGACAATTGTATCTAGAATATTCTGTACTGTTTGTCTTTTTTGTTTCTGGGATTCTGATCGATTTTCTTGATCTAATACTGTATTTAAATAGTATATTTGTTTTTCTATAAAATATTTCAAGGCAAAATACTCTTCATTTTCAATTATTCCCGCTTCTCTATTAGTCGCATCAATTAACTTAGGATTTAATAATGATGATATATAAATAGATCCTGCTATTAAATTTGCATGAATATAATACTTTCCTCCACTACGAGATCTTTTACTTTTAATTTCTAACCAATCATCAAATTCTTCACCATAAGGTCTTACCCTACATCCATCTCTATATATTTTTACGCCTGTATGCGATTCATCTTCAGATAATTTTCTGTCTGTTGATTTTATTCCATCTTTATAATATCTAATTATGCCTTCAACTGGTCCACACTCTAGAGGATTCATATTTTCTTTAAATATAAGTTCATTATTTTCAACCGTTAATTTTCTTTTATACTCACCTAAATCATTAATCTCAAATTGAAGTATATGGCTTTCATCTCCAGCTAGAGGACTCTCAATTAAGCCAGTAAATTCTGGATAATCCGAACATTCAAAATAAATATTGAAGTTTTGATCACTCTTTTCTGGATCAATAAGAAGGGAAAGCCTGTTTTTTGCTTTTCGAATTTCTTTTTTACTCCATTTTTCTTTTAAATCATTTATTTCTAAAATTGTGCCTTTTTTCAAATCTATTCTTGGTTTACCAGAGTTATAATTTATTTTCATTTCATCAAAGTTTTTATCATCTGTAAAGTCTTCAAAATCAATATTAAACACATATTGTTCGTGTGAATTTTCAGGTCTGGTTATAACTTTAACTTTATTACCTAGTTTTGCTAATGAAAATCTACCAATACCTTTTTCACCTAATCTCCTTCTATTATATTTTGGTGTGTATGGTTCTTTAACTTTATTTTCACCCGCAGCTCTAGCCCACTTAGTCTTGATATCAATTTCGTTCATTCCAGTTCCATCATCTTGAATAATAATTGAACCCCCAGTATTAAGAACTTTATGAAATTTTACAAATACATTTGTTGCATCAGCGTCATAACTATTCTTAACTAACTCAAAAAAAGCTGTATTTGAGTCTTTTATTAATTCATCACCCAATCTTTTAAGTATAGTAGCAGATGCAGAAAAATTAATGGATTCTAACATAATATTATGCCTTTTTTACTTTTTTAGTCCTTTACTGATTATTATATAAAATATTTTTATTAAAAGTAACATTAAATTAGAGATTGGATTTAACGAATAATTATTAACTTGCAAAGCATTAGCCAGCCTTTGATAGGAAGAGAAAATATTTGAATAGCGAAGAAGAAAAGACGCTGAAAGATAAAAATTATATTTATAATTAATAAATATCCGATTGAGTTTACTATTCGAATACTGCAAAATGCATGTCTTTTACAAGAATATTGCAACAATACTCATAACAAACCCATAAATCAATATCGTTCTGATTGTCCGTTTTAGGATGAAGTATTACTTATTACCCCGAGCTTGTCGAGGGGTAGACTAGCAATAGCCCGGCATGAAATGCCGGGAATAAGAATATAAAACAATTCCAACCCTGA
>CAYTLV010000132.1:0-5399 GCA_964438445.1 uncultured bacterium
TATATCGGTAAAAAAAGTTTTTAAAGACATACTTTACCTCAAAAGGTTTAAAGTTTAAGGTTTAAAATATTCTTCTTACTACTTACTACTTACTACTTACTAATCTCCTAGGTCCTCTATGATCTCTTTCCTCATGACATCACCTTCCGGTGTAGGATAGAGCATACCAACGTGACAGATCTTTTCATATTCATGATAATTGAAATCAATTCCAAGTTCTATGGCCATTTCATGAAGTTTACGGCAATCTGGAACAAGCAGATCATGCGTACCGACATAACAAGAGATTGGGGCAAGTCCTGTCAGTTTTCCATAAATCGGACTGACAAGATAATGCGTACGATCAAGAGGTCCTGCGTATAAGCGCCCGGCCTCTAATATAGATTCTATATTCAGTAGGGGATCATTTTTATCAAAATCCATAATATCGGGATTGCTTAGAGTAACATCCACACAAGGTGATAACATGATAATCTGTTTGGGTTGAGGCAAACCTTTCTCCTGCAAAAGCTGTCCTAATGCCAAACTCATACCTCCCCCTGCAGAATCACCGATAATACTTATTTTTTTCGGATCCACTTCTTTGATCAACTCAGTATAGATTTTCAACAACATATCAAAAACATGGGTTACATTGTACTCAGGTGCCAATGGATAATCCGGTGCAATCACTTTGACTTTAAGTTGGTCAATAATATATGATATAAATAACCAATGACCAGAAACAAAATTATACATATAGGAACCACCATGAAGGTAGATGATGACCTCATCGCTCTTATCTTCTAAGGGTTCCAGAGACCAAACCTTATGCCCTAAGTTGTTATCTACTCCAATAAGATACATAAAATACATGCTATTCAAGGGTTTTGCCGGAGTCTTTTTGTTGAGATAATTCATAAATTCAAACAAGCTGTTACCTTCTTTGATCTTTGAATCCCATATCGTTTTTTCAATTGTCTGAGCTATCCAGCTTTTTTCATAGGTATCTTTAATAATGACCTTTTCACTGTCGGGTTCAGCAAGTGTTTGAGCTTGGAGAATGACCGATAACAAAAACAAACTGAGTAATATGAGTAAAATCTTATTTTTCATCGTTATTCCATAAGCTATTCAAAGAATTAAATATGAGCTCTCTACAGGCCTTCCCCTCAGGTGTTGGATAAAGCATCCCATCATGTAAAAGACCTTTAATTTCATTATAATCGAGTTGATGTCCCGCATTTATAGCTTTTTCTTTGAATTTTCTACAATCAGGCATGAGAATATCATTATCTCCAATAAACAATGCGATCGGCGGCAAGCCCTCCAGTAAACCGAACAAAGGACTTACCAAGTAATTGCGTCTGTCCAGATTTCCCGCATAGGCTATACCCGCATCGATCAAACCTTGAATATTCAAAATAGGATCTAGTTTGTCTATTTCCATAATCTCGGGATTGTCCATGGTAACATCCAACCAAGGTGAAAGCAAGAACAGTTGAAAGGGTTGTACAATTTCCTTTTGATGCAGGTGTTGAGAAAAGGCAAGTGCCAATCCACCCCCTGAAGAGTCTCCCATCAGGGTAACATGTGCTGCTCCAACCCGTTCAATTAATTCTTTATAGACTGGGATCAGCATTTCAAAAACATCGTCAACCGTTTCTTCGGGTGTCAAAGGATAATCAGGTGCTATGACTGTGCATTTTAATTTATCGGCCAAGGCACCGATCAAGAACCAATGACCGGGAGTAAAATTTGCCGCATAAGCACCACCATGAAGAAAAAGTATATATTTATTTTTGAGAGCCTTGCGTGAAGAAATACTCCACACTTCGCGATTAAAAATATTTTTCGATGATATGACAAACATATTTTCCATCAAACGAGGTGGGGTTGCCCTATTTCGCATTCTTGCAAATGCTTCCAGAGTATTTTTCTCTTTCATTCGGGCAAGACGTAGACTTGCCTCGAGTATGCGATTGACAACACTTTGCTGCTTTTCGGTGTACATGATTTAATATAATATGTTCATAAGAAAAATAAAATTGAAATGTGATAAAGAGGTGTAAAGGTGTAGAGGTGTAGGGGTTAAAATTTGATATGATCAATTGGGATCGGGGTATCAAATCCTTCTACCATTGCGTTTATTAGACAAAATGATTGGAAAGTTGGTATTTGTTCAAGCCTGATCGGGATTTCACGTATTCTCCCTATATCTATTAATCGTGCTCTGCAAGTTCCCATCAATAAAGGAGTATCGGGAGTTAGCCATTCTTTCCCATCGAAAAAAACAATGTTAGCACTGGACGTATCCGTGACAAAACCATTCTTTAGGATCAAGATATCATCGCACTCACCTTTGTACCTCATCAGTCGATCTATCGAACGCCGCTTAGTTTTCTTACAATTATAATCGATCGTATTGTCTTTCACTATTTGTAAGGTCTTGATATTTTTGGGTTTATATTTTTCGGTCTCATATCGAAAAGATGTTTTGTTATATAAAAAACGCAGTTTGATCTTATCAACACTTAGATCTTTGGGAAATCTAATTAAATCAGCAAGCTTAAAAGGAGCGGTCTCACCGTAAACATGCAAAAAAGTTCGTTCAAGACGACGTTGATGATAATTTAAGTTCCAGACAACACCATTTTCAATCCGAATGCTTTCAACTAAGGGGTACATAAACTTTATCCACCATTTCATTATATTCATCTTCTAAATTGCTATTCGCGGTAATACCGCCACCGCTTCGAAATTGGAATCCATTTTCTGTTTGTTCAATATATCTAATATTTACGGCAGAATCAATTTCCTTTCCGTCAAATACTCCGAAAATACCCGTAAAGTAGCCACGATCTATTTTTTCCGCTTCCCGAATGATCTCTACAGTTCGCTGTTTTGGTGCACCACTGATGGATCCGGCAGGCAATAAAGTGCAGATCATATCCCCCATCTTCTCCCGCCAATCTGTATCTAACTCACCTCGAATTTCGGAACTGACTTGCAGGAGATTTTTCCGGTTGCTATGGATTTCTGTAAGAAAACGGAATTTTGTGACCGTGATATTCTTTGCGACTATTGCCAGATCGTTTCGAATGAGATCCACTATAGTATTATGCTCCCATGTTTCTTTTTTATCCGATAAAATAGTCTGTGCCGCATTGGGCAAATCGGCATCGATCGTGCCTTTCATGGGATAAGAAAATATATGACCATTCTGTGTTCGTATAAAGCACTCGGGTGAAAAAATAGTGAATTGATTTTTGAACAGTAACTTATACTGAGCTTCCGCACAAGAGAATATGTCATCTATTTTTTTATTGATCTTGATCGGAGTCGGGAAAGTAATATTCAGTAAGTATGTATTACCGGCATTCAAATGATCTTGGGCACAGGAAAAGGACTTTGCATAGTTTTCCTTCTTCATTGGAAAGATATTAAGCTCAATAGGTGTTTTATCAACATGATCATGGATCACATTTCGCGACCCGGGAACCTGGAAATACACACCTTGTTTGTCGCATTCATCCAAAGGAAGAATAAACGGTTTTTTCATCTCGAAATCGACCAAAAAAAGGAAAGGTTTCTTTTCTTGGCCATATGAATTTGCCAGTTTTTTAAATTTGCTCAATATCATAATTCTATAAAATTTTTCAATAGTGTAAAGCCATGGTCCGTGATATGGGATTCCGGATGGAATTGCACCCCATAGACAGCATATTCTTTATGCTTGATTGCCATAATGATACCTTGTTCGGAAACAGCGAGGATCTCAAGCTTCTCTGGAAACGTTTTTTCATTTACAGCCCAGGAATGATAAAGGCCTACGCGTGATACACACGGAATATCGTTAAATATAATATCCTCCTTGAGGATTTCTAACGCGTGCGCCTGTCCGTGTATAACCGGATGTAGCTGCATTAAGGATCCGCCTAGAAATTCAACAAGTGCCTGATGCCCCAAACAGATCCCAAGTATGGGCTTACATTCCAAGAAATGAGTAAATATATTAAAAAGTTGAGGAAAATCTTTCGGCAAACCCGGTCCCGGTGAGATAATGATCTTATCAAAACCGTTGATCTCATTTAAAATGATCTTGTGGCTTTTTATTACTTTGAATTTAATATCAATCATTCGGCGTAAATAATCCACGATATTGTAGGTGAAAGAATCATTGTTGTCGATGAGTAATACTTTTTGCATTTAGGAATATACAATAAAAATGATGGATTATGGATTATGAATTATGTCTTATTGTTTTTACATTCCCTCGAATGTATTATGGAGATATTATGCAATTTACAAATCGTTCAAAAATCTTTACTGTGATCCTGATTACACTTTTATTTACATCAATGCTGTTTGCATCTGATTGGAAGCTCAATCCGGGGACGTTCAATCCCAGTGGTGTGCCTTCCCTGACTTTTTCTCAACCGCGCTTTGCAGATATGGATGCAGATGGCGATCTTGATATGATCTTGGGTTCAACGGCTGGTAAACCCCTGTTTTTGACCAATACCGGGACAACAACTTCTCCTAAATTTACTATTATTGATGATATTTTTGAATCGGTCAATAGTCTAGATGCTGAAATGGGTGTTTGCCACGATATAGATGCGGACGGCGATCTTGATTTTATCTCAGGGGGTTATTCCGGATTACAGTTATACCGTAATACAGGAAATGTAATAAATGCCGAGTTTTCTAAAATTGCTGATTTTTTCACAGGACTAACTGTAGGTTCAAATCCTATCGCAGATATGGGTGATATTGACAATGACGGTGATCTGGATCTGCTCGTGGGACTCAGTGGAAGCGGACTTATTAAGCTCTACACCAATAGCGGTTCTGATTCAATTGCGATCTTTTTGGAAAGTAGTGCACTCACGATCGCTGATGCAGGTCTCTATGCCTATCCGGTATTTTGTGATCCCGATAATGATAGTGATCTTGATATTCTCAGCGGTCGCGACGGATACAATTTCTATTATTATAAAAATACCGGCTCGATTACAAGTGGTAGCTGGAGCTCAAACAGTACTGTTTTTTCAGGTTTAGGAGGCGATACCTATTTTAACTCACCGGGAATAGCAGATATCAATGGCGATGGAAAACAAGATCTGATCTATGGGACCCATGTAGGTCCTCTGAACTATTTCCGAAATTCAGGAACGACCACGACACCTGCCTGGACCGTGAACACATCTCTTTTTGGCGGAATTATAGATGTAGGTGGAGCAAGCACCCCTTGTTTTATTGATAAGGACCGTGACGGCGATCTTGATATGGTCACGGGAACCCAAACGGGCGATATCAAACTCTACAGAAATGACGGTTCTGTTTCAGCACCCGCCTTTAAATATGCAACCACTTATGCGCCCTTAAAACATTCCATTTACTCTTTCGTTAGTTTT
>CAYTLV010000133.1:0-5364 GCA_964438445.1 uncultured bacterium
ACATACTGTTGCTGACTTACTTCATATTTCATGCAGTAAAAACCGGCATAACCCTTAGGAAATGCGGCCGGTATAGGACCATCTTGGTCTCCGCCATATTCTTCAGAAGGATAATAAAGATTATCGGCCGTTTCACCTACCGTGATTTCATCTTCACTACCAATTAGATAAGGGTTAGTTGTTGTTGGATACTTATAAAAAGCAGATGTTTCTGTTCCTCCGCTACCCACAGAAAAACCTGCTATCGGCACATAAACCATTTCAACGGCAAAAACCTTAAGTTGTACAATATCTGTACTCGAAAGACCGTTGGCTCCATAGTTCCAACGCAACTGAGCATCCGTTACCGAAAATGTACCTGCGCCATTAGCGCTACGATACATAAAAGCACCCAATGCCGGATTAGTTGCAGCATTAAAAGCCGTTCCTTCATCTAACAAACCCGCCTGAACAGTTGCGCTTGTTCCAGTACCGGTGCTGTTTCCCGCGTTGTTCAAATAGGCATGATGCCATGTTGAACCGGCATCGTTTGAGTATTTTACAAAAACCCAAACGGCATCCCAGTTAGCCGGTGCCGTAGCCAGCCGCCAGGAATTTTCCCAGCTTAGATCAAATTGAACCAGCGTATAATCTTCTGCTGGCTGCGCTCCCGTTATAGTAACATTACTAATCTGGACATTGTTGGCAAAAGCCACCAAAGGCAATACCAACAAAACTACCAGCAAACAAAGTCCCAGTTTTTTCATTGTAAACTCCTTTTCATGTTGTTTAGGTTAAAACCTAAAAGTTCCTATTATTATGTCCTAACGACAATTCGAAAGATTCATATTTCAGTATATACTTATACTTGTACTTGTACTTGTACTTGTACTTGTACTTGTACAAGTTAGCAGGTTATTTTGTGTTTCACAAATTAATTTTAACTTTATTTGAATTCAACAAGTAAGTGCAACTAAAAGAGATTTAGAAAAACAGACAAGGTATCACCCCCTTATATAAAATAGGTAAAACACCTAATAGGGAATGTTTTTTTGTTGGGCTGAAGATATATTGTTGTTGAATCCCTACGGGATTCCTCACATTAATTATGTTTAATTCTCTATATAAATTATGTAAAAAGAAAGAACCCTGAAAGGGTTCAACAATAATATAGACACAAGCTACGCATTTGTTTCCAACCCTGAAGGGGTTGAACAAGTTTACCGATCACTGTTTACAGTTTACTTTAGACTTTTAAGTATATCTTTCGCTTCCCTGACGTGCGGAGATATCTCAAGGCTGTTGGCTGCCTGTTCATAATATAATTTTGCGGTACGAACCAATCCCATTTTCAGATACACATCACCGGTATATTTGAGAACGATGGAACGATACCATGAATATTCAATAGCATCCATCTCATAGACTATATTAAAATAATCAAGTGCTTCAATATGATCTTCTTTTAGCATGGAACGAACACCTTCAATATAATTCAAGCGGGCTATCGCTCCCCTGTCGTCATCCAATAATCCATGTTTCAATAATTTTATGATCTGTCGTTTATGATTATCACCTTCATTCCATTTTGCCTGATAGTAGTCACATTCGGCGGCAATCGAGAGGACTTCAAGATTATCGGGGTATTTTGCCAGGAATTCATCACATAATTGAGCACATTGTTCATAATCCATTTTATCGTATATGTAGACATACATTAGAACTATCGCAGCTTCCCAGCGGGTATATTCGGCGTTTTTATACGCTGACCACAGATCACGGATACCGTCTGATTTGGAATTACTGAATAAATTGCTCATGCCGTAATTTCCGCCCACAACAGACAAATAATAATCAAAGGCACCGCTTCCAAAATACATTTCGGCAAAATCTTTTTTAGTATAACGGTCTATCGTCACTTTTTTGCCAAGGATCTTGGGAGCACCTTTCATGATGTTCATGTATTCCATTTTATTCAAATAGATACGCATCTTGCCTGCCAGCAAAACCGTGTAATAAAACTGGGCATCGATATCTTCCGGAGAACTTTGTAAATATGATTCGAATACAGGTCTATATATTTTGATCATCCTATCGGCATTTGCCATTGCATCCTCATAGCGAGCGTTTGCCATATCTGAACGGATGCCCAGATAGGACAAGAAAGCATAATAAGGGAACGGGTCTTCAGAATCTTTTATTTGATCTTTAAAATAAGCTTCCGCTTCATTGAAGTGGTAATTATAAAATAGATCGAAACCCTTTTCAAAAACCTCGTCCATAGCAAAAAGTCCCGATATTAAGAATAGGACTATTAGAAATACATGTATGATCTTTTTCATTTGATTATTACGATCTTACTTGGAACAACCCAAGCAAATTTAAAACCCTGATTTTGCATAGCAGTTTGCATGACAAGAGCTTCTTCATTAGTAATGTAGTTGCCAATCCTTACTTTATAATTCGGGGGTTCAAAGTCTACATAAACCGGCATAGAATAGAGAGAATCGGCTTGTGCCTTGATCGCGATCGCTTCATTCAGTTTCTTTGTCGATATTAGTTGTATCCTATATCCTGAGCTCTCAATATATTCTTTATTCATATGTGAAGGGTCAGTTTTAAAAACTTCATCATCGGAAAATAAAATAGTCTTAAATTCTTTTAATTTATAGTTCTTGCGAACTTTAGAGGGATGTAGAAATTCTTGCTGTGTCGTTTGGGAAAATAACATAGCGCTTGTGAGTATCATGGCAATAGTAAGTAAATATCTTCTCATTCTTCAATCTCTCCGATCGCTGAACGTGATATCCAGCCAACCTTGTCGTCAAAGTACGAAATATTAGACCACAAATCCTCAATATTTTTATTAACCCTTACTTTTGACCCTTCATGCAGGATAAACAATACTATGGCATCTTCGGTAGGTTCGGAAAGAATTTCGACAGAACGCTCCAAGATAATGGCATATTTTTCATTTTTCCGTCTTTGGGCCGTATCGATAGTGATGGAAGTAAATAATATGATAAGAACCAGGAAAACACTCAAAACCGTAATATAAGTAGCTTTATAATTTTTACTTTTACGCCGGCTCGCCCGCCTGATAAGTCCAAGAACGAGTATTAATATCAAGAACAAAGCTCCAATTAGCTGAATACTGACGGACAATGGCAATTGTCTTTGCATTTGCTTATACCACTTAAACAAAGGAAACATATCCGGCAGGACAACTTTATCGATGAGATGCTTCTCGGCAATGAGTAAATTGTGGTCAATATCCGATCCGGACGGAGCTAGGATTTTTGCTTTTTCCCAATATCTAATGGCATTACCCAATTCACCGTTTCTATAATAGCTGTTACCTAAATTATAGTATAATTCCCAGCTGACCTCTTTGCTTTCTTCTAATTGATGGAAAATAGCTATGGCATGTTGATAATCTTCACCTACATAAGCCGAAACACCCTGTTTAAACAACTGATCTCTATCAACATCAGCTGCAAAAGTCAGCGATACCAAACATAATAGAAGCACTATGCTCATGGTGATCACGCGTTTCATATTTTTTCAATATCCTCTATCAGTGCCAATGCCTGATCTTTTAATTGGTTAAGCTGGACATGCGACAGCATACCGGGTGCATATTTATACGTTTCGATCGTTTTCATAATACCGGGAATATCGGCATGAACATCATGTTCGAGCTGTTTATCCCGGAGATAATCTATAAAAGCTGCTTCGATCTCAAGAAGAATATGTTCCGCATCTTGATCATCAATGATTTTTTGAAATTTGTTCAAGGCCGTTTTTAAGGCATTCTTATAACGAATTTGCTTCATATTGCTCATGCGTATTTTCCAAATAAGCTCAAGAATAATAAAGAAAAATATAAAAAGGATAGCAATATAGTATATAATCCAGTTCTTTTGATCCTTCACCGGATCATAGCTTGAATCAAAGATCTTTCCTTCTCCCATCTGGATAAAGCGGATATCCTTAGATAAGAGGCGAACTTCATCAGGTGATAATGCTGATGCATAATCCCCTTCTAATTCATTATGTGATATAACCCGCAAATCTTTTACCGGAGATCGTAGTGTAATAAATTTTTCATTTTCAGGTGAAAAATAGGTAAAAGAAATATCATCGAAATGGAAGGTTCCCGGTTTTGATGCTATCAAGACATATTCCCAGGAGCGTTTACCGCTATAATCTTCATTTTTTAGTTTAAAATTGTTCTTTACCTTGGGTTCAAAAACCTCAAAGCCTTCAGGAAAATTCTGCTCGGGAAAAGCAAAATGTTCAAGATTCCCTTTACCGGTCAGTTCAACTTGTAGAGCAGTTGCTTGATTTTCCTGAATGATAGAACTATCAAGACTGACTTTCATTGAAAATTCACCGATCGCACCTGTAAAATCGGAACCTGCGGAAGATGGAAGCGGTAGAACCATAATCGTATCTGAAGGTGCGACAATATTTATATCTTTCGTGTTCGTGCCAAAGAAAGGATCGTCAAATACTGTCCTTGACTGACCACTGCGCTTAACAGAAATACGAAAAGGTTTCTGAGGTAAAACAAATTCCCCACTTTGTGTGGGCGTGAGTGTTAAAGATGCAATACCCGCAATTAAATACTCTTTACCGTTTATTACTTTTTTTGAAGACTTGGGTGAATTACTAAGATCAAATTTATCTACGATAAACCCATCTAATGTATTTAAGGGAGCGGTCGTATAATTCACGACATTCTCGGCTGTATATAGAAAATAATACAAGCTGAAGGTTTCACCCTGATAGACTCTATTTTTATTAAGAACAGTTTCCATGAACATCGTGGGTATGTCGATTGAAGGATCCAATGCATCAATTTTTGCTGATTTACTTATCATTAATGCAATGGGTTTGGTTTTAAAAACTTGATTCTTGATTTTAAATTCATAAGCAGGAACTAATATTTTGCCACTTTTTTTGGCAATAATATCATACGAAACCTTGTTAGTCGATGTAGATTTTCCGTTTACCCACGAATAATTAGTTGAACTGTAAGGACCGCCAATAACGCTGAAAGCATTATGTAATTTAAGATCAACGGAGCGAGGCGAGTTTTTTATATCTTCAAATGTAAAAGTGATCTGAACCTGTTCTTGCATAGAAAATTTTGTTTTAGAAACCGTACAACTCACCCTCTGTCCCCATAACAATGCTGAGAACAAGAATAAAACTGAAATAAGGACTATTTTACTACGGATCTTTACCATTCTTTGCTTCGTTTGACCTTTTTACCTTTTGCTTTGCTCAAAATGAGCTTCTTCATGGATTCTTTTTCTTCTTCTTTCATAGCGTTCAAAATATTCTTGGCTTGTTCTTTTGTTAATTCCTGTGCCTGCA
>CAYTLV010000134.1:0-5343 GCA_964438445.1 uncultured bacterium
CCTTGGGCAAAGCCCATATTCTCTGTAGAAGCCTGTTTAATCTGCATGGGCGCTACGGGTCTTTGTGGCTCCTCTTGTAAGCGTATATCCGTGCGAAACAGCAGTCGGAGCGTTGTCTTATTAATATGTGCCAATAAATTCTGGAATGATTCAAAGGCTTGGGACTTATATATCAGCAAAGGATCTTTTTGGCCATAAGCCTGTAGACCCACACCTTCTTTTATCTGATCAAGCTCATATAAATGTTCTTTCCAAAGCCCGTCAATCGAATTCAAATATGCCCAACGTTCAAAATCGCGCATGATCTCTTTGGGGTAAAGCATCAACTTGCGATTATAAGTTTCCTTTGCTTGCTCAATAAAATATTCTTGAAGCTTTTCACGGTCCATTTTTTGGTGATCGCTGGGAATGTCACACATCAAAGTGCTTAGCATTTCCTGCCGCAACTCTTCCCAAAGCCATTTATCGGGATTTGAATCAGCGGTTTGTTCTTCTATCCTATCAGAAATAAATTCTTCCTGCATACTGTCAATCTCTTTTTGCAGGTTACCACCTTCAAGGGCATAGGAACGGCGGTCATATATAACTTCTCGTTGCTTGTTCATGACATCATCATATTCTAGCAAATGTTTACGAATACCAAAGTTGCGCTCTTCAACGCGCTTCTGGGCTCGTTCGATCATTTTTGTCATCATGGGCATCGAGATCACTTCATTGTCCGGAATAGCATCTAGCAAAGTATTGCCACGAAGATTTCCAAAAAGACGCATGAGATCATCTTCAAGCGAGATAAAGAAAACAGATTCACCGGGATCACCCTGACGTCCCGCACGACCGCGCAACTGATTATCAATACGACGCGATTCATGGCGTTCCGTACCGATGATCTTTAAACCACCCACGGCACGAACTTCGTCAGTGATCTTTATATCCGTACCACGACCCGCCATGTTCGTTGCAATGGTTACTGCGCTGGACTGACCGGCCATAGACACAACATCAGCTTCCCGCTGGTGTTGTTTTGCGTTCAATACATTATGTGGAATTCCCGCCCGCTTAAGATTTTTACTCAACATTTCAGAAATTTCAACAGAGATCGTTCCAACCAATACAGGTTGCCCTTTTTTAAAACAGGAAGTGATCTCTTCAACAATAGCGTGGTGTTTGGCCTGGCGACTTTTAAATATCTGGTCGTCAGTGTCTATGCGGACAACCGGCTTATTTGTCGGGATAGTCACAACTTTCAAGCTGTAAATCTCTTCAAATTCATTGGCTTCGGTAGCGGCGGTACCGGTCATACCTGCCAACTTATCATACATTCGAAAATAATTCTGTAAGGTAATGGTTGCCAGTGTCTGATTTTCACCTTCTATGCGAACCCTTTCTTTAGCTTCAATAGCTTGATGCAGACCATCGGAATAACGGCGACCGGGAAGTATACGACCAGTGAACTCATCCACGATAAGAACTTTACCATCTTTAACAACATATTCAACATCTTTTTCATAAAGAGCATATGCACGTAAAAGCTGAGTGATATTATGGATCATCTCACTTTTTTGACCATGATTTTTCTGTACTTCGGCTTTGGCTTTTTGTTTTTCTTCATGGGTGGTTTCTTCGTCTTCATCGATTATCACAAATTCCTCACCGATATCAGGAATCACAAAATATTCGGGGTCTTCCGGGTTCATGATCTTTCGACCTTCATCCGAGATCACAATAGTATGGCTTTTCTCATCACTGGCATAATAAAGCATGTCATCGATCTCATGCAGGCGTTTTTCCTGCATATAATAACTTTCGGTACGGAATATTTTATCTTGTATATCCGCTTGCTGCATCAACTTCAGAAAACGTGGGTTTTTAGGTTCTCCGTGCTGAACTTGCAGAAGCAGTGTTCCAAGCTCAAGTTCATGTTCTTTATCGTCGGATATTTGACTGATCTCATCAAGCAGTCTATTAACTTTTTGTTTTTGTACCCGAACAAGTTTTTCAACCTGTGGGCGTAATTTTTTATAGCGTTCATTTGAATTAGATTGAACCGGACCGGAAATGATCAGCGGCGTTCTTGCCTCATCAACCAAAACGGAGTCAACCTCATCAACGATAGCGTAATAATGTCCACGTTGGACCATGTTCTCGTGGCGAATCGCCATATTGTCACGCAAATAATCAAAACCAAATTCATTGTTCGTACCATAAACAATGTCACAAGCGTATTGTTCTTTTCGATGTGTGGGAGGCATGGTATTCAGGATCTTCCCAACGGTCAATCCAAGAAATTTATATATGGCACCCATCCATTCGGCATCACGTTCGGCAAGGTAATCATTCACGGTCACAACATGTACACCGCGTTTAGTCAGCGCATTAAGAAAGATTGGCATCGTAGCAACAAGAGTTTTACCTTCACCTGTCTTCATTTCAGCAATATTGCCGTTATGAAGTACGTCAGCACCCAGTAGCTGGACATCAAAGGGAACCATGTTCCATTCAACTTCATTGCCCAGAAGTCTGACCTTAGTTCCAACCAGTCGCTTACATGTTTGTTTAACAACAGCAAAGGCTTCTGCTTTTAGTTCATTAAGTGTATCTTGTTCTGCTTTAAAAATTGCCGTATCAATAGCTTCCGAAGAAAGATCGCTTTCTTCGGATTTTTGTTTAGCTTCTTTGCGACGTTCATCGATCAGACTTATCATGCCTAGAGTACTAACACGCAAATCATCATCGCTTACATCATTCATAGAATCATATTTTGCGTTGATCTCATCAACGACAGGGGTGACCTGTTTCAGGTAGCGGTCTGAAGGAGTTCCGAACAATTTTATAAGTATTTTATCAAAAATCATTTTGTGCTTAACCTTTTTTAACGCGGCTTATTTCTGGAAGTAAGATCTTTTCTTCTATTAAATCTTTATAGATACGGTCCAGCATGCCATTAACAAATATATGACTTTCTTCGGTGGAGAACTCTTTTGCCAATTCAATGGCTTCGGATATCGTCACGCGGGGCGGCACATCTTCAATAAACATCATTTCCGCGATGGATTGACGCAATATGATCTTGTCCATGAGCGTGATCCGCGAAAAGGCCCAGTTTTTTGAGCGTTTTTTTATACGCTCATCAATTTGATCGATCTCATTGATGGTTTTATGGATCAGGGCCCTGAAGAATTCTTCATCAAATTCTGGTTCTTCGTTCAACAAGAGACTTCGTTCGATCACATTGTCGAGGATCTCATTCTCTTGTTGTAAATATGCATACAAATGTTGGATACAAAGCATGCGTGCATTACGGCGTAATTTTTTCATATATGGCAAATCCTTTGAATATTATCTAAGAAAAGAAAACGATTTTTCAATGACAGTCTCATAGCGCATTAATATAATATGATTTCCCTGCGAAACACAAAGGAATATGTGTAAAGTTTGGACGTTTAATGCATTTATAGTTTAGCGGTTTAGCGTATCTGTGACATCGGTTTTATAATCAGAGCTTTTAATTTCTTACTTTTTCACCACAGTTAATTTTTGTATCTTTTTTTTGTTAAATTATTTGATCTTACTAAGGAGAAATTCAAATGAAAAAATATTTTGTTTTATTGTTATGTATTATATCTATCATGCCATTAATGGCTCAAAAAGAAACAATAGAGGACATATATTGCTCATGGAGTGATATTACACAATTTTTAGACAAAGAAAATATTTATAAGGAAATTTTTAAGGACAAGGATCATCCCAATACCGAGAAAGCGGAAACCTCAGCTTGGAATGCTTTTAATTTTGCTTTTTCTCTAGAAGGTTTACCACATGGTTTAATAAATGAAATATTTGAACCTGCCGCATTAAAAAATATTAATAAAACCATGGGAATGGTCGGAAACAGTCTGGCAGCACTTCAGATCATTAAAGATTATAGTAGCGGCAATACTCTTGGCGCGGTAAGCAATGCCACAAAAACCAGCATGTATTATGCCGTTGGAAAATGGGGCTGGAAATCTCTAAAGATCGCTGGTGTAGGTTTACAGGTCTTTGATTACATGCTGACCTCTCTCGGCGAGATGACTGTCGACGCCATACATGCAGCCCTAAGAGATGCATATTTTACATACTATCGGGGTTCTGGACATCGGGATTTGAAAACATGGAAAGCCATTATAGAAAAACTTGATGGACCTATTGCGGTTCAGAAGGAAATTGATGGTTATCTTGATAACTATTTCCAACTTACTGCAGATGAAATTAATAAACTATATTCCGGCGGAAGTTGGACAAAGGCAGACGCTCAAGCGGTTAAAAATGAATATCTTAACGAAGAACTTTTGCCTTACATGAAGCCCTTGTTTTTACGCTTAGAAGAGGAAGCTCGTCAAAACACACTGAATAAGATCGGCAACGAATACAATAAGATATATGACAAGATCACAACAGAACTAAACAGCAAACAACGATATAAGGTCTATCTTGAGGCTCCTGAAGATAAAATCCCACTTTGCAAAGCAGGCATTCAGGTAAAATCAGGTGGAGAATGGAAACTATATGTTAAAGGTTCTTTTAAAGACAATGGCCAACGCAAACTTTCGTTTACAAAATATTCTCTTATAGTAAACAAGGTTGATTCTGCCCGTGCTATACTTCGCTATGAAGCAGCGAAGGGAAGACAAACATATTATCAAGCAATTGATTTGAATAAAGACAAAATGGATATCTATTTCAAATTAGCCGAAAATGATGCGCCGGAAGAAAAAGCGCCGGAATCGGAAGAAGCTCCTGAAAGCGAAGCGCCTTCACGTCCCGATCAAGCTCCCAAAGAAGTTCCTGGAAACGAGGTGTCCTCAAGTCCCAATCGGGCTCCTGAAGAAGCTCCGCAAGAAATTGCCGAACAAGTTGAATTATCCAAAGAAATGAAAGCACTCTTTATTACAAATGGCCTGCCTTTGGATGTTGTGATCAAAAAACAAAAAGAAACAGCATCTGTATTTGTCGGCACCGTAATCCATAAACGCATCCCAAAAGGTAATGTACTGACCATCAACAAAGCTACCCGGGAAATGACTCTTGTTTATAAATTAAAAGGCCCGTTCGCACCTGAGTTGTTATGCAAAGGGTTACCGATTGCACCTAATTCATATTCTGGAATTATTGTAACCAATGATGCAAATGCGGTGAATGTGGGGAATTTTTCTTTTGTGTTGCTAGCTAAATAATAAAGGATATGTATGAAATTAGTAATCCTTCTTCTCGTCATTTGTTCTTTTGTCTCAGCCAGACCCAATCAAGAGTTCTTTGATGATTTTAATTATACAAACTCGCAAGATACCCTCTTGTCACAACATG
>CAYTLV010000135.1:0-5270 GCA_964438445.1 uncultured bacterium
CAAGCGCCACATTCTGTACAAAGGGATGCGTGACCGTTGGTTTTGCTTTTATTTAGGTGTTTCTTGTTTTTTACTAAAGCGTTATAAGAGCGGCGAACAAAAAACCGGTAGTAAAAACGTCGTTCAATGGTTTGATTATTTAATGTAGCAAAATGAAGTGGTATGTTCACGCCAAAAGGACATGGCATACAGTATTTACAATCGGTACAGGGAACTAAGATATTCTTGCGATAAATATCGACAAGTTGATCAATGACCTTCAATTCATTTTGGGATAAACTTCCGATTCCCGAGCGCTCTGCCGAAACACAATTTTCGTTGATCATTTTTATATCGCCCATTCCACTGATCACACAGGAAACTTCGGGACGATCCCAGAGATATTGAAGTGCCCAATCTACAGGAGAATGATCAATACCCGATGCCGTCATAACATCCTTGGCCTCTTGCGGGGGATTGGCAAGTTGTCCGCCTTTTAATGGTTCCATGATCACGATCGCCATATTCTTTGCGGCGGCGTATTCCAGTCCTGCACGACCTGCCTGCAATGCTGTATCCATATAATTGTACTGGATCTGCACAACATCCCAATCGAAGTAATCCACTATTTCTTTGAACACCGGCAAGGTGTCGTGAAAAGAAAAACCAATGTTTTTAATTTTTCCTTCATCACGCGCTTTCTTCATTTTATCAAGGAAGTTCAGTTTTTTCATGCGCTCAAAAGTATTCTTGCTAAATGCATGAAAAAGGTAGGTGTCGATATGGTCGGTTTGAAGCCGCTTTAAGGAGGAATTTAAATAAAAGTCAAATTCCGCTTCTCGTGAGATAAAGAACATAGGCAATTTTGTGACTAGGTGAACCTTCTCGCGATAGCCGTCTTGCAAAGCTTTTCCGATGATCCGCTCGCTTTGACCAAGATGGTAAGGCCAGCCTGTATCGAAATAATTGATTCCGCTATCAATAGCATGACGCATTAAACGAACACTTTTGGATACATTTACTTTTTGGGGAATAAATTTTGAAAGAGGTAAACGCATTGTGCCCAAGCCTAGGGCTGAAACTTTAAAACCTGTAGTGCCGAATGAACGATACTGCATAATTGCTCCGGTATGATGTGATATTTATTTTGTCTGCTAAATTATACAACATTATTTCACTTTGGAAAAATCCTATTTGGATCAATAGGTGTGAATTGTGCGGATTGGATGTATCAATGATTGATATCTTTGAGAGAATAATGTACGGAACGGTTTAAAACCGTTCCGTACTTATAAATAAATATTAATATCTTCGATATGCGCATTAAATATTCTTCTTTTAACAATTGTAATACTCGCAAGCATCATTTATCTTTAGGTCATAAAAATCAGGTGAAAGTATGGATAAAATTACACAGAAAATTCTCGACATTTTTAAACAGATTTCACAGGTCCCCCGACAATCAAAACATGAAGAAGCCATTTCGGCTTGGTTGTTTAATTGGGCCAAAGAAAGACATATTGAAGTGACTCGCGACGAAGTACTGAATGTGTTCATGTATATTCCTGCAACTCCGGGTTATGAAGATCGTCCGGTCATTACTCTTCAAGGTCACATGGATATGGTTTGTGAAAAAGCAACAGACTCCAAGCATGACTTCCAAAAAGACCCTATTGAATTTGTTTTTAAGGGTGACTGGCTTTACGCTAATAAGACCACCTTAGGGGCGGATAACGGTATTGCACTTGCTTATGCTATGGCTATTATTGAATCCGATGTTCCTCATCCCGAATTGGAATTATTATTTACCGTTGATGAAGAAACCGGTTTGACCGGAGCGGTTGCTTTAAAAGAAAATTCGCTGAAAGGCAAGATCCTAATCAATATCGATTCTGAAGATGAAGGTGTATTTACCATTGGATGTTGCGGTGGGGTGGATACCAAAGTCTGGTTCCCTCTTGAATATACCGATGTTCTATATCCGGCATTTAGACTCACCCTCGGCGGCGCTTTTGGCGGCCACAGTGGCGGTGATATTGTAAAGCATCGTGCCAATGCAAATAAACTATTGGTTCGTACGCTTTGGGAATTAAAAGAAAAAACGAAGATGCAAGTGATCTCACTTCACGGTGGAACGGCACATAATGCCATACCGCGTGATTCTGAAGCAGTTATTGCTATTCCCGCAGAAGAAAAGAAAAAAGCGGATGAGATCGTAGCCACAATGGTTACGACTTTCCAAAACGAATACAAAGGCTTTGAAGAAAATCTCTTTGGAAAACTTGAGACGGTTGAAACAAAAGAAAAGGCTATCAAATTTGAATTAGAAGACCGTGTTTTACGTTTTTTAATCGCTTTCCCGAATGGTATCGAGGAACTTGATCCCTCGGTCCATAACGGTGGTCCTTTGCTGGCGGAAACATCAAATAATTTTGCTGTTATAAGAACAGAAGACGATGTGATTCGAATTTTATCCAGTCAACGTTCACAAGTTATGTCTTCTCGTTATATGCTGACGCAGAAGATTGAGATGCTTGCACATTTAGCCGGCGCAAAATATGAAAGCGGAAACGGTTATTCATCATGGCAACCCAATTGGGATTCGGCACTTCTTGCTGCTACCAAAAAAGTATATACAAAATTATTTGCTAAAGATGCCGAGGTCAATGTGATCCACGGTGGTTTGGAATGTGGTGTGATCGGTGCAAAGCATAAAGATATGGATATGATCTCACTGGGTCCGACCATTGAGAATCCTCATTCACCGGATGAACGCATGTATATTCCATCTATTAAAAAGGTTTGGGACCTTTTGGTAGAGCTTTTAGCAACTTTATAAAATCAATTCAGGAAAGTTCATGGCTATATCACATGAAGAAGTGAAATATATTGCAGGTTTAGCGCGTTTGACCCTGGCCGAAGAAGAGATCAAACTCTATGCTCAACAATTGAACGATATTTTAGGATACATTGATCAATTAAACGAACTTGATGTGGATAATGTAGAGCCCATGAGTCATGTGCTTGATATTATCAATGTTATGCGGGAAGATAAACACCTCCCTTCACTGACCCGGGAAGAGGTGATGGCAAATGCCCCCGATCATGACAATGAACATTTCAAGGTACCCCGGGTGGTTAAAGGATAAGGAGTCTCCCATGGCATCAGATGTGAAAGACCCAGGATCAACCCGTTATATTTTTGTAACTGGTGGTGTGATCTCCGGTCTCGGAAAGGGTATTACCTCGGCTTCTATCGGTTACCTGCTGAAAGAAGCTGGGTACAAAGTTACCATTCAGAAATTTGACCCCTATCTTAATGTTGATCCCGGCACTATGAGCCCGACTCAACACGGAGAAGTCTATGTCACCGATGATGGTGCCGAGACTGATCTGGATCTTGGTCATTATGAACGTTTTCTTGATGTCTCTATGTCAAAGAAAAATAATGCGACTGCCGGTCAGGTTTACAGCAAAGTTTTGGAAGCTGAACGACGAGGTGAATATCTTGGGCGAACGGTTCAGGTCATTCCCCATATTACCAATGAGATCATGCGCCGTTTTACCACTATTCTTGAAAATGATGATTTTGATATCATTATTACGGAAGTTGGCGGTACGGTCGGAGATATCGAAAGCTTACCTTTCCTTGAAGCCATTCGTCAGTTTGAAAACACATTACATTATCATGAATACATGAATATTCATGTGACTCTGCTTCCATATGTGGAATCATCCGAAGAGATAAAAACCAAGCCTACTCAGCACTCTGTTCAGAAATTACGCGAGATCGGTCTGGCTCCGGATATGATCATGTGCCGTACCGGTAAAGTTGGTGTGGATAAGAGTGCCCGAAATAAGATTGCATTGTTCTGCAATGTGCGCCCCCAAGGCGTGATCGATATGCCAGATGCTGAAACCATCTATGAAATTCCCCTCCTGTTTAAAAAACAGGATGTCTATACGACTATTGCAACCCATTTAAGATTGTGTAATACTAAAAATCCTGTTTTAAGAAAATTAAAGACTATGGTCAATCATATCAAAGATCCCGCACACGCTGTTAATGTGGGTATCGTAGGAAAATATACCAATATGAAGGATTCCTACAAGAGTATAACGGAATCCTTTATCCATGCAGGAGCCGAGAACAACACTCGCGTAAATCTGACATGGATAGAAGCTGAAGATCTTGAAAAAATGGACAATAGAGAACGCAATAAGACATTTAAACCTTTAGATGGTTTCCTCGTCCCCGGTGGCTTTGGAAAACGAGGTATTGAAGGAAAAATATTGGCTGCAAAATATGCACGCGAAAAGAAAATACCTTATTTCGGTATATGTCTCGGCATGCAAATAGCGGTCATTGAATATGCTAGAAACATACTAAAATTAAAAGACGCTAATTCGACAGAATTCAATGCTAAGACAGAACATCCCATTATTGATTTAATGGAAGAACAAAAAAAGGTCACCAATTTGGGCGGTACCATGCGTTTGGGTGCTTTTGATTGTGAATTGACGAATAATACAAAAATAAAGAAAGCTTATCGATCAGCTAAAATATCCGAGAGACATCGTCATCGTTATGAAGTAAATAATGAATACAGAGATGATTTGCAAAAAGCAGGTTTAAATATTGTGGGTATAAACAAAGTTTATGATCTTGTCGAATGCATAGAATTACCTGAACACCCATGGTTTGTTGGTGTACAATTTCACCCCGAATTGAAGTCCCGTGCCGTTAAAGCACATCCACTTTTCCGTGAATTCATTGCGGCCATCCTGAAGGAAAAGAAACTTTAATGACCGCTGCTTTTAAACAAAAACTCAAGAATATTAAACTCATCGCTACCGATGTTGATGGTGTCTTGACAGATGGCTCTTTTTATATTGGCAATGGAAGTGAAATAAAACGCTTTCATTCCAATGACGGATTGGGCTTTGTTTTATTAAGATTACTTGATTTCCCGGTTGCCATCATTTCAGGACGTTATTCTGAAGCTACCATAACTCGTACACGCGCCCTGAAAATTCCCGATAACATGGTATTTCAAGATAGCTATATTAAAACCGGCGCATTTGAAACACTTAAAAAACGCTTTTCTTTGGAAGATCATGAGATCGCTTATATTGGTGATGATTACATTGATACACCTATCTTAAAACGTTGCGGGGCAGCCTTTGCTCCGGCGAACGCCATAGAAGAAGTTAAGAGCTTAGTCGATTATGCCACGCTTACTCCAGGTGGATCGGGAGCTTTCCGTGAAATGGTGGATATGATTCTGCGG
>CAYTLV010000136.1:0-3390 GCA_964438445.1 uncultured bacterium
TATCTCTCGTTGAATATTTCGACTCACAATATCTCTTGCAGATAACTCTTTTTTATCTTTTGAATCACTGTACGATCCAAGAAAACGCTCGCCTTTTCTATTAAGAAGAATTGCACCTTCTCCTCTGGCTGCTTCAGTAATTAATACATGTGATCCTGAAAGCTGAGTTGGATGAAACTGAATAAATTCCATATCTCGTAATGGTGCGCCAGCATACAGGGGAACAGCAAGACCCCATCCACTATTGGTAAGAGAATTGGAAGTACTCCCAAAAATCCTGCCACTGCCGCCACTTGCCCAGATCACTGCTTTTGCAGTAAATATTTCCATTCTTCCCGTCGCGATCTCAAGCGCAATTACTCCTGAAACAACATTATTGTAAACAAGTAACTTTTGAACGAACCATTCGTCATAAAAACGTAACATATCAGGTTTATTTTGACGTAAACGAATACACTGTCCATAAAGCGTCTTCATAATAGCATTGCCGGTTTTATCTGAGGAATGTACGGTACGCGGAAAGGAAGCCCCTCCCATGATCCTTACAGCCAGACTATTATCTTTTTCCCGAGAAAAAAGACATCCCCACCTTTCCAATTCTTTGATCTTTCCCGGAGCTCTACTTACTAGTGTTTGTAATGCTTCCGGATCTGAAGCATTATAGCCGCATTTCATTGAATCTTGAAAATGTTTTTCAATCGAATCGACATCTTTTTGTTCTATATCTTTTTGGGGCATAACGGCATTTAAACCACCCGAGGCTGTAACACTATGTGAGCGAAGAGGATGAACTTTTGAGATAACTGCCACATGCAGATCTTGTTTAACGGCCTCTATTGCAGCACGAAGCCCAGTCATACCGCCACCAACAATTATTAGATCATATTTTTTCATGGATGCACCAAGCCGGGGTAAGCATAAATAAAATAGAAAATTATACCCAAAATAAAGATTACGATCATTATAAGTGTTAAAAGCTTGTGTATACGACCGGCACGAAAGAGGTCAATGATCAATATTTTAATTCCGTTTAGAACATGCCAAAAAAGTGCAATGGATACAATATGTGCAAGAACACGAAAAGTCGGGAATTGTAGTAGTATAATTAACTCTTCAAAGGTAGTTCTACCTAGCATAACAACAGAAAGCCCAATTAGAATAAATAAACCGGAGATTAATAAAAGTATACCCGTTATCCTATGGGACATAAATGAGAACATGCCTAAACGCAAATTCATCCGGTAATGGGAAATTGTACTTACTTTTCTCATATTGCACCCAATAAGATTAAATTCCAAACTGTGATGCTTACAATAATAGATCCCGAAACAAATAAAATGATCTTCCACACTTTTTTATAAGTTTTTGATGGGTTCTCATCCGTCAATATTGTCCACAATCCTAAAAATCCGTGATATACGGCAAGGGCAATAAAAATGGTATAAAAAACGATCCACATAGGTTGTGAGAATATCACTTGCAGACCATCCAAGCTGATCGGTCTTTCCAACTTAAAAAAGAATATCCATATGTGAACACCAAAGCAAATTAATAGCTGTAAGCCGGAAATTCGTTGAAATACCCAGTGAATTCTTTCTCTGTTATGCTTCATTTTTGTCATAATTTTAAAATTTATTGATTATAACGGCTATTATCAAATAATAATTTTGTACTTCCAGATGGGATTATTCCGATAAAACTTTCTCGAGCCGATTAATGAAAGCTTTAGGCTTTTCAAATCCGCTCAAGCGTAAATCTTTTCTTTCAACACCCATTTTATCATAAAAGATAATGGTCGGTACACCTGGAATATTAAATTTGTTTTTTATAGCATTCGTGCTATCATTAACAATTGTTAGATCAACTTTAAGCCTTGTGAAATCTTTTAGTAAATCCATTACATCCGGATCTGTAAATGTGATATGGTCTAATTCTTTACAAGGATTACACCAATCTGCGTAGAAATCAATAATTACAGGTTCTTTTTCACTGATAGAAGTTTGAAGTACAGGGGCTGAATATGTTTCCCATGAGATCTCATTTGCAATTTGTGTCACGGGTTGAAGCATAAGTATCCCTGCAGCCAAGATAGCCATGGCAAGAATAACTTTTAATCTTGAGAACCAAGATACCGATAATCCCGCTTTGTCAACAACACCATAATAGACAGCCGCAACGATCATATAGGCCGGCAATAAAAGACCCGCAACTTTATTGGGAAGCAAGGGTGCTATAAAATAAATGGACATACCTATAAGAGCTAAACCAAAAAATACTCTTATACCATTCAACCACTCACCTGAACGAGGCAGAGCAGAGATCTTGCCAGAGAATATTCCCAGGAAAAGGTAAGGTACGCCAAGGCCCAAGGCCAAGACGAAGAAGGTAATGAATCCAATAAAGATCGACCCGCTTTGTGCCACAAAACCTAAAAGACTAACGACAAACGGACCAACACAAGGTGCGGCCACTATGCCCATAGTAAGTCCCATGATCAAAGCACCAAAAGCACCGCTACGACTTCCGCCACCAACTTGTGTTAAGGCGTTAGGTAGTTTAAATTCATATAAACCGAACATACTTAGTGATAAGGCCAGCATCAAGACGGCAAAAAAGATCAAGGTTGCCGGATGAGCTAGTAGCGAACCCATCATAGAACCGCTAAATGCGGCCAGGGTACCAATAATTGAGTAAGTTATTGCCAAACCCAGCACATATATAACCGCCAATAAAACGGGTGATTTAGATTCTTTTTGAGCTAAGAAATAGCCCATGGTAATTGGAATAAGAGGATAAACGCAAGGGGTCAAGTTCAATGCCAAGCCCATAACAAAGACAAGTAAAAGAACAACGATCAGACTTTTATTCTGGAAAGGATTATTTTCTTCATTTTCGTTAATTTCTTCGAACGTATTAGTTTGCACAACTTCCGTTATCGGCCCTGTATTATCAACGGATTTAACTTCTTCTTTTTCCGATGGAGCTTCTTTGAGTTCTTCTTCTATATTTTCTTTTTTGTGGATTTTTTCCTCATGTACTTCTTCAACTTGATCAACTATTACAACACTTGTATTCAAGTCTATAGTCTCTGGTGACAAGCAAGTAGCATTATTACATGCCTGATAGGATACTTCCAAATCAACTTTCTTTTTACCGACATTTAATTTATCATTGGCATGAAGGATAGCGGTAATTTGTACATCTCCCTCATAAAGGGACATATTTCCACCCCAAGAAATAGGAATCAATTTACCCTCGGGATAATGGATCTTGCCGAGAGAGAATTCTTCATTGTTCTTCAGTGAAATTTTAGTGGGAATAGAATAATCATCCAAAACTTCCGAGCTGTTAACATGCCAGCCTTCTTTGATATTCAGAATAATGTTGATC
>CAYTLV010000136.1:3400-5245 GCA_964438445.1 uncultured bacterium
TGAACCGACTTTAACTTCAATTTCGGGAATAATCAAACTTGCGCTTACAATATCATCCTGAGCAAACATGAATGTAATGAGAGCAATAAACAATACGGCAAAATATTTCTTCATATCTGTCCTTTCTATTTCCAGCATATATTAGAGAAAATATCATACTTTTAATACATTTTTTCTTGCAAATCTCGATTTTTCGGGTTATTATTTTTGGCTTTTTAACATGCGAGAGTAGCTCAGTGGTAGAGCCCCACGTTGCCAACGTGGCTGTCGCGAGTTCGAATCTCGTCTCTCGCTCTTCAACCCTGTCAAAAGACGGGGTTTTTATTTTATTGCTGTTTTCGTATGTAAAACGCTTTTTCATCGATCCTGACTCATTTACTTTTGTCTATTTACTTGACATCATGATGAATGTTTCACTAAATTTAGCGTTCAATATTAAGAGGCTTTTATGAAGAATATTACTCCTGCTGCCCGTGTGGAAAATATCCGCTATGCGATTCGTGAGGTTGTTGGTATTGCCAATGAAGTTAAAGTTACCGGAAAAGAAATGACTTTTTTAAATATCGGCGATCCAAATATTTTTGACTTTGCTCCGCCCTCACACATGATTGATGCTGTATGTAAGGCCATGCGTAATAATTACAATGGCTATTCACCGTCTCCCGGAATAGCTGAGGCACGCGAATCAATTCGCCGACAAGCTGAACGAAACGGTATTCGCGATGTTCATGATATCATTGTAACTCATGGTGCCAGTGAAGCAATTGAACTTGCATTGACCGCTTTACTTGAAAAGGGTGAAAATGTTCTTTTACCCCAACCGGGTTACCCCCTCTATTCTTCAATTTTGGCAAAATTGGATGCTGAGGTTAATCCTTATTACCTCAATGAATAAGATGATTGGAATTTAGATGTTGCCGACATCGAAAGTAGAATAAATGATAAAACACGAGCCATTGTTGTGATCAATCCCAACAATCCAACCGGTGCCGTGTATCCTAAAGAAACCTTATTAGAGATTATTGAATTGGCCCGTAAATACGATCTTCTGATTTTAAGTGATGAAATTTACGATAAACTGCTTTTTGATAATGGTAGCTATACTTCAATAGGTTCTTTGTGTAATGACATTCCTATTGTAACTGTCAATGGATTGTCAAAATCTTATATCGTACCGGGCTTTAGGATTGGCTGGGGTATTTTCAGTGGCCCAATTGATATCATGAAAGATTACACTGAAGCAGTCAATAAAATAGCCCGAGCACGATTAAGCGCCTCTCATCCTGCCCAATTTGCCATTAAAGCAGCCTTAGATGGTCCTCAGGATCATATCAATGAGATGTTGAAGGAATTGACCATTCGTCGCGATATGACCGTCTCCATGCTTAATGATATTGAAGAGTTCGATTGCAAAGTTCCCAAAGGAGCATTTTATGCCTTTCCAACTCTGAATATTCCTGATAAAGATGAAGTTTTTGTAAAAGATCTTATTCGTGAAACAGGTGTTGTAACCGTTCATGGAAGCGGTTTCGGACAGAAACCCGGTACTCAGCATATACGAATAGTTTTTCTTCCAAATGAAACTTTGTTGGAACGAGCTTACGAGCAGATCCGGACTTTCGTTAAAAAACGTTATCATTAATCTGCACTTGACCGTATAGATCAGCGGGTGTAGTTCAATGGCAGAACATTAGCTTCCCAAGCTAAATACGAGGGTCCGATTCCCTTCACCCGCTCTTAATTCAGTATGCAATACGCAGTATGCAGTAATTAGCTGTGAATAATTGTTTTCTATCAATTTACTTAAAATAATCCTCACACATCTTAGATTTTGACACTATATTC
>CAYTLV010000137.1:0-5244 GCA_964438445.1 uncultured bacterium
TTTGATCTATAATCATCTTTAGTATATAAACATATACCGGTTGCTGCTCCTACTTTGTCTTCACATAGGGAACCATATGAACGCAGCCAGCCTTTTTTGTGCTGTACATCTGCATCAGTAGCAACAATATATTCTGTAGTGCAATTTTTAATCGCTTGAGATATGGCATTCTTCTTGGGTGATACACCTTTGGGACAACTGGATATATGTAAAATTTGTAATTGTTTATTGTCGGCTGAAAGTCTATCAAGTATTTGTCCGGTTGTATCTTCCGAACGGTCATTAACAGCTATTATCTTGAATTTTTCTTTGGGATAATCTTGCTTAAGAATGGATTTGATACATGTTTCAATATTTTCTTTTTCATCTTTAGCGCAGACGATCACCGTCAAGGGGGGAAGTTCCTTATCCTCTTTCAAGTTATGAGCTTTAAGCCGACGAAAACCCATATAAAAAAAGAAAATATACAAGACATAACAACCCGCAAAAGCATAAGTTATAGCTGTAATAATATAGACAGTTAGGTGCATAGAGATTCCAGTAATTCATTTATAAAATCAAGTTGATTAATGGGAATATGTTCTTTTGCGATCTGACGATCACTATTGAAATGAATATCTTTCAGATCGAGTTTATCCTGTGTACAATGGCTAAAAAGCCCTTCCTTTTCGTAATACTCCGCCAAATATTCCTGTTCCGTTTGTCCGGGAGTCGGCACAAAAAGCGCCGTTTTTTTCAATGCTAACAATTCCATGACAGTTGAATAGCCCGAACGGCATATAATATGCTTAGCTCTCTGCATCATGATATTCATTTCTTTACGATTCAAGTGTGAATAAACTGTTACATTGTCGGTTTTTTTAACAATATTATTTCCAATCGCCGGGGTACCAAGAGTAACAACACCCGTTCCGGATATACTATCTAATTGTCCTAATATCTTTTCTTCAAATTGTGTGCGCTGTGGTTCAGGTCCGGAAATGCTGATCAGAAGATCAATATCCTTTTCGGGAGAATTCTCATCCGGAACAATGCTGGATAAACAGCCAATATACCGGACTTTGGGATGCCGGGAAATGCGACTGTTATGAGAGAGGTTTCCTGAGAGGTTCGGTTCACCTTCAGCATCCGGGATAAAGATGTAATTAAAGTGTTTGAACACGATTCGATTAAACCACTCACCAAGTATTCCTGCCCATGCTAAGCCTTCGGGCAAATGAAACCGAAGCTGATGTGTTATAAGAACTGAGGGTGTATTTTTAGACCAGATACCAAGTCGCATCTCGCTCATGATCAGATCAGGTTCAAATTCTTTTTCAAGTACTTTGATCTGTTTACGTTCATGGCGCCAGCCCATTAACATCTTGGGAACCTGAGAGACCATCTTAAAAACAAATATCCAGCCAAATTTAGGATAGGCTATCTGAGTATCTTTTACATGACGAATAATGCAGTCAGGGAATTCTTCTTTCAACATGGAAAGGGCTTTCCCGTGAGAGACAAGGATCACTCGGTTTCCATCGTCGATCAATCTACGAATTATTGGAGTGGAACGGGTTACATGACCCAAACCCCAATCAATAATGGCATAAATAACGGTTTTATTTTTCATTCGAAAGATCTTTGCGCTTAAAGATCACGCAGGACAGTGGCGGGATACCTACTTGAATGGACTGTTTTCTACCATTCCAATCAATATCTTCGGCTTTCTGTTCTTTATTTTTGATTACACCGCTGCCATTGAATTCTTTATTATCACTATTGAAAACCTCTTTATAATTCCCTTTTTCAGGAACTCCGAGACGGTAATCAAAATAGGTTTCAGGCGTAAAGTTACATACCACGATCAAATCTTCTTTCAGGTCATTTCCACGACGGAAAAAAGAAGCAATGGATTGTTCCATGTTCCCACCGTCGATCCATCCAAAACCGGCAGGTTCTTGATCGCGTTCCCAGAGAGAAGGAGAAGAAGTATAAAATTTATTCAAGGCGGTCATATATTTTGCTGCGGTTTGATGCGGTTCAAATTGTTCCAATTCCCATTCGATCCCGCGTTCTTCATTCCACTCGCTCCAAGGCGCCAATTCGGAACCCATAAAGAGCAGTTTTTTGCCCGGATGACAGAACATAAATGCAAGTAAGAGTTTATAATTTGCAAATTTCTGCCAGTCGTCACCCGGCATCTTGCTCAATAAAGATCCTTTGCCGTGAACAACCTCATCATGAGAGAGCGAAAGAATGAAATTTTCAGAATATTGATACAACATGGAAAAGGTCATATCACTGTGATGATACTTACGGTGAATGGGCTCTTTTTCCATATATCGAAGAAAATCATTCATCCAACCCATGTTCCATTTAAAATCAAATCCCAAACCACCCGTATGGACAGGATGACTCACGCCGCCCCATGCGGTCGATTCTTCTGCGATAAGTAATGCTTTAGGGAAATACTTGCCCACGATAATCGATAGTTTTTTCATAAATTCGATGGCATCGAGATTCTCATTACCGCCATATTGATTCGGGATCCACTCCCCTTCTTTGCGACTATAATCCAAATAAAGCATGCTGGCCACAGCATCAATACGCAGACCATCAACATGAAATTCTTTGATCCAGTATAGAGCATTTGAAACGAGGAAGTTTGAAACCTCGTTACGACCATAATTAAAGATCAGGGTCCCCCAGTCAGGATGTTCCCCTTTGCGTGGATCTGCATGCTCGTAAAGTGCCGTTCCGTCGAATTGTGCCAATGAGAAGGCATCTTTGGGGAAGTGCGCAGGAACCCAATCCAATAAAACACCAATACCGCTTTTGTGACAATAATCTATGAAATATCTCAGATCATCGGGATCGCCAAAACGACTTGTTGGCGCATAATAACCAGTGACCTGATAACCCCAGGAACCGTCAAAAGGATATTCCATGATCGGCATCAGTTCAATATGAGTAAATCCGTGTTTTTTTACGTAATCAACGAGAATGGGTGCAATTTCTTTGTAAGTATACCATTCCCAGTCTTCCTTGCGTTTCCAGGATGCAAGATGCACCTCATAGATGCTCATGGCTTTATTCAGCTCATGTTCCGGCAAGGCGGACATATATTTTTTATCTTTCCATTTGTAGTTCGATTCATAGATACGCGAAGCATTACCCGGTCTTAACTCACCCATATTGGCATAGGGATCTGCTTTTAACATCAACTGACCATCGCGTGTATAGATCTCAAATTTGTATTTCTGTCCGGCTTCTACGCCCGGAATAAAGATCTCCCAGATACCCGATGAACCGAGTACACGCATCATGTGTTTACGTCCATCCCAGAAATTGAAATCACCAACGACAGATACACGGCGTGCAGCAGGTGCCCAGACGGCAAAGGCAACGCCTTTGATCCCATCCATTTCGCAGACATGAGCACCCAATTTTTCATAAATAAAATGATGATCACCTTTTCCAAAAAGATAGGCATCTTCTTCGTTGATATGCGGCATGAATTGGTAAGGATGAATATAATCGAATTCATTTCCATCGGCATACTCAACATGAATTTCATATTTCTCAAAAGCTTCTGAAGTGAATGTGACATCCCAAAACCCGTCTAGGTCAGCATGTTCGAGCTTTAATTTTTTCTTACTGGTAAGAAGTGTAATGGAGACAGCAGTCGCTTCCGGCTGGAATACCCGGACCACTTTTTCCAAATCTTTATTCTCATGCATCCCCAGTACGGCATGAGGGTCGTGACAGCTTCCATTATAAATCTTTCGCATATTATTTTTGAGGCTCATGATCATCCTTTCTCATTTTTGCGCTCATTAAACCGATCATTGTTTTTACATCAGTTATTTTTCCCGTTTTGACCATTTGGATCGCATCATCAAGGGAAAGAATGAATGTTTCTACAAACTCGTTATCATCTGTTTTTAATATACCTTCTTTAAGATCGAAGGCTTCGTAAATATGGATCACTTCATCGCTATAACCGATACAAGGATGAATGGTCGTTAATAATTTAAGTTCCGAGGCTTTGTAACCTGTTTCTTCTTCCAGTTCCCGCAATCCGGTCTCCTCGGGAGTTTCACCCGGATCGATCTTTCCGGCCGGCAATTCGATAAAGACCTTTTTCAAAGGATAGCGGAACTGATTTAAGAGCAGTAGATCTCCATTCGGCAAATAAGCTACGAGTGCAACCGCACCCGGATGCTCGATATACTCGCGAACGGAGGACTTCCCGTTGGGCAATTTAACCTTATCTTTACGCACATGTAACAAGGCGCCGTCAAAGACGGCTTCACTCGAAAGCTGTGTTTCCTTTAAGGTATCCATATTGCGAATATACATGATATTCCGTTTATGGACAAATAGAATTAGAAGAGATGATGGATGATAGATGATGGATGATGGATGATGGATGATGGATGAAGTTTTATTCATTTATTATTAATCACAAGTTAAATAGAATATTATTTTGGCTATCAGCTATCAGCTATCGCCTATCGACAAAAAAAACACGTGTCATCCTGATACGACCCCGTCCCGAATCATTGGGATCGGGGGCGGGTTCAGGATCTCTTTGTTGTCATGAGAGGATGTTATTGTATGGAAAACATAAAATAATTATTTATGATAAATTTTAAGTACGGAACGGTTTTAAACCGTTCCGTACATTTTTTGGCATTATCAATTATTTATAATATCAATATTATCATGCACTTACAAAGTATTTTACCCCAATACAATTTTTTGCTTTTCTTTTAATTTTTCCTATCGTATTATTCGCTCTAAATCATGGTGAAACAAGAAATTATAAGGAATTATAAATGATCCAAGTCCGCGAAGAATACTGCCCCCAGAACCATCCCTGTCCCACAGTCAGCCACTGTCCCGTCGGTGCTATTTCCCAACAAGGTTACGGTGTTCCTACTATTGATTACGAAAAATGTACCGATTGCGGTATTTGTACCCGTAGCTGTGGTGTATTTAGAAAAGCTGCTTAAGACAAATCACTTAATTTTTCAGACAGGATAATCCTTCTTCGCCAAGGCTTCCAACTTCGCTGAAGCTACGATGGACAGGTCGAAGGACAGGCAGGATTAACCTGATAGTCTAAAGAAAATATCTTTTCTATATATGTTTTATAAAATTGCAATGCCAATAAGGTGTTGCTTATGGGTGTATATTTTTTAATATTCACTAACAAAATAATATTAATCAATTAAAAATAATGACCGGATTTAAACA
>CAYTLV010000138.1:0-5225 GCA_964438445.1 uncultured bacterium
TCTTCGCGAAGTAACCAACCCAATGCCATCATCAGATCGTTATTCTTTGCGTCTAGAGCTTTAGCCAATGTGCTTGCTGTCATTGCGCTGTCTTTATCTAATTTTTTCCATACCTTACCTGCAAGTGTTCCAATATTCATGGTATTTTCCTTTTATTTTGGGTTCTGATTAGTACTGCCGGAATATAAAGAATAAAGGCAAAAGGCAAAAGGCAAAAGGCAAAAGTAAAAAAGAAGTCGATAAGTTGATAGTTGATAAATCGAGAGTTAAGTGTAGAGACGCGATTTATCGCGTCTAAGAAGATTGGGATTGATATTAAAAAACATATTATGTCATCCTGAAACGTCAGTTATTTGCTGGCGGGTTCAGGATCTCTCTGTGATCATGATTCAGGGAGTTAAATAAAAGTTGTAAAGACGCAATGCATTGCATCTTTACTTCGCATGGATATTTGTAATTAATGTGAAATAATTATATTCACCGATCACCGATTTTTTATCCAATAAAAAAAAGGACCCCGAAGTTTCGGGGCCCCTACGTTTTACCAGCCTGCGCCGAGGCTTCGGCCGGCAGGCGTCTCACGTCTTACGTTTTACATCTTATTGATTATCATCTACGCCATAAAGTGCTTCGATCTGTTTCATGTAGTGTGCTTCCACTTTTTTGCGACGAACTTTCAAGCTTGGTGTAAGCTCTTCGTTCTCAATAGAGAAAGGTTCACCGATCAACAGGATCTTCTTGGATTTTTCGTAGCGTGCCAATTGGATCTGGAATTCCTCCAGTTCGCTTTCAAACAAAGCATAAACTTCCTGATTTCCAAGAAGTGCGAAATAATTTGAATAGACAATGGCATGTTCTTGAGCCCACGTTTCCAGTTCTTCTCGAGCGGGGACGATCAGGGCAATAGGATATCTGCGACGGTCACCAACAACCACAACCTGTTCGATGAATTTTGATTCAAGCATAACATTTTCTATAGGTGCCGGAGCAATATTTTTGCCACCCGCTGTTACAATAATGTTTTTCTTACGGTCTGTGATCTTGAGGAAACCTTCTTCGTCGATGAGGCCGATATCACCGGTATGGAACCAACCGCTTTCATCGATGGCTTCTTTTGTTTCAACGGGATTATTATAGTATCCCTGCATTACGCAAAGGCCGCGGATCAGCAATTCACCATCCGAGGCGATCATGCATTCCACATCAAGAATGGGCAGGCCAACCTTACCGAATTTGATCTTGCCCGGAGGGGTCAAGTGAGTTACCGGAGATGTCTCGGTCAGTCCGAAACCTTCCAGGATATTAATACCGGCAGCTGAAAAGAAATAACCGATATGTTCAGCAAGAGGTGCACCACCGGAAACGGCATAAATAAACTCCCCACCAAGAGCTTTACTGATCTTGTTAAAGACCAAAGCTTTAGCGATAGGATAGGATATGCCATATTTTCCGCGAGGTCTTTTTTCATTGACCAAGTATTTTCTGGCAGTTTCTTCACCGACTTTTTTAGCCCATGTAAAGATCTTTTTCTTCAAGGGCGAAGCTATAGAGATGCCATTATGGATCTTGGCATAAACTTTTTCAAAGATACGAGGTACGGAGAACATATAATGAGGTTTAACCTCTTTAAGATTATCCGCAATTTTGTCCAAACTTTCTGCAAAGTACACACCGGCACCACAAAAATAGGAACCGTGTGAAACAATACGTTCAAAAGAGTGACTCAAAGGAAGGAACGAAAGAAAACGAACATCTGCAGGAATTTTAATACGTTCCATAGCTGATTGAGCATTTGAACTGATGTTGAACTGTGAAAGCATAACACCTTTGGGTTTTCCTGTTGTTCCGGATGTATAGATCAAGGTCCAAAGATCGTCTTTTTTGATCTTTTTACCAAAAGACTCAAGGCTAAGTTTGCCTTTTGCCTGAATCTCTTCACCTTTCTTAATAAGTGTAGAGTAGGACATAACCCAATCATCGTCATCCCGACCTTCTTCAAGGCAAACAACATCTTTTAGCGCAGGCAGCTTACCTTTTATCTCTTTCAGCTTTCCAAGTTGTACTTTATCTGAAACAAAGGCGCCGACTGCTCCGGAATTTTCAAGAATATAATGTATTTGATTTGCCGGTAGAGTAGGATAAATCGCTACACTCACCACCCCAAGGTGCGCGCAGGCAAGATCCATCATAGTCCATTCTTTACAATTTTCAGATTGGATCGCAAAACGTTCGCCATGCTTTAGCCCCAAAGCATTTAACCCCAATGCGATCTTTTCAACGATATTCTGAACTTCCAAAAAAGTATAGGTTTTCCATTCACCGTTCTTTTTTTCTCCGAAGCGGACCAGATTTCCATATTTCTCGCATGAATATGCAAGCATATCGGGGATGGTTTCCAGATAGTTTAAACTCAGTTTCATAATTTCTCCTGTGAAATGGAATATTTAATTATTGTAGAGTTCTTCAATTTCAAGATCGTATTTATTAATGATCTCATTTCGTTTGATCTTCATGCTTGCTGTCAGCTCACCTGTTTCAATAGTGAAGGGCTGAGGCGCAATGAAGAAATATTTAATTTGTTCATAGCGCGCAAGTTCGCCTTGTGAAGCTGCCAGTTCATCTTTGATCAATTTGTCAACATCCTTGGACGTCGCGACATCTTCGTAAGTTGAAAATTCAAAGGGTGGATTTTGCTTTTTACCCCATTTGGCAAAGATCTCCAGTGATGGAACAAGAATAGCAACAAGGTATTTACGACGATCACCAATAACAACCGCTTGTTCAATATATTTTGAGGAACAAATTTCAGCTTCTACACCCGCGGGAGCAATATTTTTACCGCCTGCCGTAATGATGATGTTTTTCTTACGGTCCGTGATCTTCAAATAACCGTCTTCATCGATAAAGCCGACATCACCTGTGTGGAACCAACCGTCTTTATCAATGGCTTCAGCAGTTTCAGTCGGACTTTTGTAATAGCCGCCCATCATATTAGGGCCTTTGAGAAGAATCTCGCCATCAGTTGCAATGACAGTTTGGACATCGGGAAGTGCTATGCCAACTGTGCCGAATTTTAAATGTTCAATCGCATTGGCATGAGTAATTGGACTCATTTCAGTCAATCCGTATCCTTCCTGAACACGAATACCGGCCATAAGAAAAAATTCTCCTATCTCTTTTGCGAGCGGTGCACCACCGCTGACACAGCGAACGAACTCGCCACCAAAAACGGCGGCTATCTTGCTAAATACCAAGCGTTTTGCCCAAGAATATTGAATTCCCAGTAGGCCAAGTGGTGTTTTATTATAGACTAGATATTTATTAACCGCTTTGGTTCCGACATGTTGAGCCCAGTTGAATATTTCTTGTTTGGCTTTTGGACCGGAAATGACTTGTTCGATCACCGTAGAATAGATCTTTTCCAAGAGACGGGGAACGGTTGTCATATAATGAGGTTTTATTTCTTTCAGGTTATCGGGAACTTTCACGATACTTTCCGCAAAATAAATTTCTCCCCCGACCCAAAAACTGAAAAGAGAGGTAATACGCTCGAAACTGTGACTTAGAGGAAGAAAGGAGAGCCAACGTTTGTTCTTCTTGAATTTTGAATGTGCCTGAGTCTGTTGAACATTGGCGGCCATATTAAAGTGCGAAATTAGCACACCTTTGGGATCACCTGATGTACCCGAGGTATAAATAATGCTCCACAGATCTTCGGGTTTGGTTTTGGCTGCGATCTCTTGCATGCTCACTTTAGAGGATTTTTGTGCTTTTTTACCGGCTTTTTTAAGGTCTTCAAGTGACATGACCCATGTTTCTTCATGCTTAACTTCTTCAAGAAGAATAGCATATTTCATAAACTTGAGTTTGCTTTTCAAGGTGATGAGCTTCTTAAGTTGTTCCTCGTTGCTGACGACCACAACTTTACATTCGGAATGATTAAGAATATACTCGATCTGTTTTGGAATGGATGTTTGATAAACAGGTACGGAAACATAATTAAAATGTGCGCATGTCCAGTCGAACATGCACCATTCGGGACGATTTTCCGATAAGATACCGACTTTGTCCTGGGCTTCTATTCCAAGAGATCCTAAGCCGAAGCCCAGATCGGGAAGCATATCATATATTTCCTGATATGTGTGGCTTTTCCACTCGTCACCGACTTTGTAATTGTAGAGCTTTCTGTCCGGCCCCTGGGCCAATGCATCCGAATAAAGATCGGGCATGGTTTTGATGTAATTCAAAGAATAGCTGATAATAGGCTCCTGTATATTGGGCTATTAGTTATTGTAGAGTTCTTCGATTTCAAGATTATATTTATTAATGATCTCATTTCGTTTGATCTTCATGCTGGCCGTTAACTCACCGGTTTCGATGGTGAAAGGCTGAGGTGCAATGAAAAAGTATTTTATTTGTTCGAAGCGGGCAAGACCTTCCTGTGATAAAGCAAGTTCATCTTTGATCAATTTGTCAACATCCTTGGACGTCGCGACATCTTCGTAAGTTGAAAATTCAAGGGGAGGATTTTGCTTTTTACCCCATTTTGCAATAATCTCAAAAGATGGTACCAAGATAGCTACTAGAAATTTCCTGCGATCACCGATGACGACAGCTTGATCAATAAATTTTGAAGAACAGAGCTCCCGTTCAACACCGGCAGGTGCAATATTTTTACCACCGGAAGTGACAATAAGATTTTTTTTACGGTCAGTGATCTTTAGATTTCCGTCTTCATCAATGAAGCCGATATCACCTGTGTGGAACCAACCGTCTTTATCAATGGCTTCTGCGGTCTCCACGGGGGCTTTATAATAACCCTGCATTTGGTTTGGTCCCTTTAGCAGGATCTCACCATCGGATGCAATCGTGGTTTGAACATCGGGTAAGGCTTTTCCGACTGTGCCAAATACTAAATGTTCATTTCTGTTTGCATGGGTAACAGGACTCATTTCAGTTAAACCATAGCCTTCCAGAACACGTACACCGGCCATCAAAAAGAATTCGCCGATCTCAGGGGCAAGAGGTGCACCACCGCTAACACAGCGACTGAAGTCACCGCCAAATACAGCGGCAATTTTATTGAACACCAAACGCTTGGCCAAAGCATATTGTAAACCGAGTGACCCTATAGGAGTTTTATTGTCTTTTAGATATTTGACTGCGGTCTTATGTCCGACTTTTTGTGCCCAATTGAAAATATCTTGTTTTACCTGAGGGCCAGC
>CAYTLV010000139.1:0-5196 GCA_964438445.1 uncultured bacterium
CAAATTATCCACATAATTTTATAAAAAGTTAGAAGTCAGAGCTTATTAATTTGAGTTTTGAAACTATTATTTAGTCCAATATCCTAGACGTCCATAAAAATCATGTAGCTTTTCCTCATACTCTCTGTTGATTGGCATGGAAGGGTCATATTCGGGGCAATCTTTAATTTTGCTTTTTGTTAGAGCTATATCAACCTTTCTATTATCCCAATCTATTGAATCAATCCACTCCGGTGCCACCAACACCTTTTTACCAGGCAGCCAATTGCGCGTATCTACCACTACATATCTTATAGTCCAGGTGTGGTCGTCTACAATAAAATCTTCCACATGGCCTACCTCATCATCTGTGGCCTGAATGTGATATCCTATTACTTCGTTTGTTGAACGGAGGTGGTCTTTTCTTGAATTACTTTTCTCTGATTTTTTTTCATTCGATATGTTTTTATCATATAAGCGTGTAGGATAAGCTGCTGATCCCCAGGTATGGGTTCCGCCCCAGTAATAGGACCAACCATAGTATCTAAAAAGTTCAATTTCATTCTGAATATTCTTTGCATACATAATCGCTTGTGAAGAGACTAACCAATGCCCCATAATTAGGTATAAACTGTAAGATATCTCCTACTTTCGCATTGGAAAGCATATTATGGCCAACAATATGATCACTACTGCTTTCAAGGATTTTGAAACCACCAACGGGTTTTAAACCACCAACGAGCACATCCTGCCTTCCAATGCCTAAAATCCCACGTTTTATTGTCCCGATGTTTTCGAATGTTTTGCTTTCTCCGAAGGCATTTTGAGAGATTTCTCCATCCGGAACAGAAGGCTTTTCTTTTAATTCGATTATTTCGGCTTCAAGAATGAAAGCATCCTGGTACGTATCGGGAATGGAGGTTCTATGGACGGTTTCTAAACCAAGGAGGATTCCTTCCCCAATGCGCAGGTTGTTGATCTTCGATTCTGGATGGCCATCGAGAAGGAGTGGAATGTTCGCCGAGTTCCCACCCCCTATCATTTCTAACTCGATTCCAAGTTTATCTTCAATCTCTCGGACAACCGAATCAAATTCCTTGATTTTCGCTTTTGTTGGGATGACACCCGTTAGACAAGCGAGGTTCATGCCCACGCCAAAAAGCTCAATCCCCTTGTATGTTAACACTTTATCTATCGTGGAATACAGTTCCTCCCTGGCGACCCCTTCCCTTAGTTCACCCATTTCAACCATGAGGATGATTCTATGTATAACGTCTTTCTTTATTGCTTCCTCCGATAATCTCGACATTACGGTCAGCTCAGAATTTAAAGATATATCTGCATAGGCGATTACTTTCTTCACTTCGCTGAGCATTGGTGTCCTCAATAACACCATTTCTGCATTGATGCCTGCTTGCTTCAGCTTTGCAATGTTATCAATTCTCGAGTCTCCGATAGAAGTAACTCCCCCCTTGAGCATGACCTCTGCAATCTTTGGATCACCACATGTCGCCTTCGGTACACCAGATACGCTCATTCTATATCTGGATGCAAGACCAGTTATTGTCTTTGCATTATGTTGGATTTTATTTAGGTCTATTAGTAAACGAGGATAATGAGACAACTAAAACACCTCTAGAAAAAAATCAACCAGATAGTTTGCAGTATTGACTATTTCATCCTTAAAAACGAACTCGTTTGGAGAATGGATGTAACCACCACCCGGACCGAAAACAATAGTAGGAACTCCGGTTCTTGTAGCAAATAGATTAAAATCACCAACACTGCTGGTCGTGAACCTGCATCTCTTTCCCGGATTTGGTTCCGGCAGCCTTTTCATGAACCGAACGATGTATTCACTTTCCTCAAAGACATATGGGCGATATTCTAGTTCCGGTGCAGGGGAATATCTTTTGAGAACCCTTACATTAGATTTCAATCTAAGGGTCCGAATTATCTTATTTATCTCATCTGTTACCATCTTCTGGGTTTCCCCTAATGTGAGCTGTCGGTTCACATATATTTTGCAATAGCTCGGAACGGTAAATGACTGGTCACCACCCTCGATATTGATCACCACGTAATGACCCCTCCCCATTTTGATGCTTGAGAACAAGTCAAAATTTGTGAGCTGTTCAACCACTCTCGCTGCATCCTGGATGGCATTTACCCCTTGGGAAGGATGTGAGGCGTGAGCAGACTTGCCAAAGAACTCGATCTCAAATAAAATCCTACCCTCTGCACCAATAATCGTAACCGGAAATTTCGGATTCTTATGCAACTTCTTATGGACGAAACAAAAATCGTTAATAGCTAGTAAGGGAGACGGTTCGGTTACAATTATCAGATCATAATCCTTCAAATCGAACTCGCGTAGAAGTGTGTCCGTTCCTAAAGAGAAGGGTGCTTCCTCACCAAAAACACAGCTTAAAAATAGTTCCCCATTGATCTCCTTTTTTCTATTTGCAAGAGCCCCGATAGAATATATTGCAGCAGCGCATCCGCCCTTCATATCAGCTGCACCAAGACCAAATATCTTCCCATCTTCTTCATGGGCTTCGAATGGGGGATAAAACCAGTTGCCCTGTTCCATTACGGTGTCAAGATGACAGTTCAACATAATTTTAGGGCCCTTCCCATTTCCGATCTTCAGACAGAGATTCGAATATCCTGGATAATCAATATATGAACTTCTGATGCTTTGAAAAGCTGGTCTCAACCCTCGTTTTTCGAGATAGGATTTAACGAATTCATATATCTCGTCGCCGTCCTTCACGGAGCTCGGTATCCTTATCAGGTCCTTCGCAAAATCGACAAGTTCCTCTGTCTCGGTAGCAGATAGCCCATCACCCATTATTTTAACACCTTTCCCTGGTAGAACATCCGATAATACTTTTTACTCAGCCCCATTTTTTCATATAGTTTTATAGCACGCTTGTTATCTATTTCTACATGCAGTGATAGATCTCCTCCAGTTACCTCTATGGCTTTTTCTAGCAACTGAGTAGCTACTCCCACACCTTTGCCGCTAGGCTTTGTTGCTATATACGAAAGATGATATTTAGGAAAGAACCTCTCGAATCGTGTCCGTGAAATAATTACAATACCGACAAGCGCATTACTCTGAAATGCACATATGACATATCCATCATCGAAGGCATTTTCTACAGCTTCCTTTATCTCCTCCATGGGATCTGTAAACTGGATTAACCATTCGTCAAGAATATTTAAGAACTCTCCATAGGATTCCACTAAATCATCTTTGTCAATAATCTTGATATTCAAATCAACTTTAGCATCGTTTAAAATTAAAACATGTGTGCCGTTTTCAATTTGTCCCCTCTTTGCTAATTTAAATAATGCTGCAACGGGAAAAGAATCGCCTATCGAAAACTTAAGATTCTCGATCTTCCTGAATCTCCCTGAATACTCAATCAATTCCTCATCCGAAATTCCAATTGCAGCTCCATTTGTATCGTAGATCGCATTAAGTGCGTCTTGGCCGTTAAAACATTTCCAGTTGATCAGATTACGGTTATATTTGCTCTCTTTTGCTTCTTGTGGTGATAACGTCAAGATTTCTTTTCTCTTCCTTGTGTAGGATTCGATTATTGCATTTCCGTGCGAAGTGCTCACAGCGTTAATCTTAGGCAGAATATCTATTTTCTCCATTAACCACAAATGTTTGAAGCCCATGTGGAGTCCAGATATAGAAGAGCCATTGCTGGTCTGACAAAAGATGTTGTCTATTTCCTTTCCTATCGAGTCGTATATTTCTTTTGCAATGTATTCAAACGCACACATATTCATCATGTTATTATCTAAGCCAGGATTGGCATCGTACCAATCATTCTCCTCTGCCAGTCGTCTGCTCTCCATAACAGAATCTTCATATGTTTTACCATGCTTAATTATCTTTATATGGGGTGCTTGAAGTAGGTTCTTCCTTGATATCTTCTCCTTGCTTGGAACGATGAAAACACATTTAATATTGAAATGCTGCGATAGAAAAGATAAAGAACCACCGATTGTTCCATAGGTTCCTATAGAAATCGTCTTTTTCTTATGTGACAAAGCTTCTCGAATAATAAGATAGGCCAACCTATCTTCTCTGTGATTAGATAGATTATTTCCCTCCAGTTTCAGGTATATTTTTGAAATACCCAGTTCCTTCTCTAGTTTATTCGCTCTAATTAAAGGTGTCTTCCCGATCTGTATTTTTAAGATTTTTTCCATTATTTCAACTTCCTAATGATTTGCTGCATGATATATCTCTCATTAATATGCACGGATACTTATTACTTATGCCACGAACCCTTATGTTTCTATCTGTAAAAGCGGGTGAAATGTCATATAACATCTCAACATACGCAATGCGTTTGTTGCGGATATATGTTTATTTATTGTTCGCATATTAAGTAAGTGTACGGTTATTGCCATATTTTACCAAAAACCCTATTGTTGTTTTACGCAATCCCATTGGTTCATTCATCTAGTGAAATTTAGCAACAATACTCCTTTAACTGAAACGCGAAGCCAACTAGGGTTTTTAGGCTAATAGGAGACTCATAATTTCATTGATTAATTGTCTACATAACACCAGTTTTGTATCCAATTCATTTTATTAATAGTACACACGGACAGTGAAGACAACGATTCTCAAGAAACGTTTTTAAAATTGTGCTATAACTGTGCACTTCTGATCAATGGACTCCAAAAAATAATTCGACATATTAAAATGAATAAATTTTTGAACCGTCCCCAATCATTAAATCACTGTTAGTCATTATCCTATTTTACCAATAACTCAAATAATTTTGAATCCGCCGGTAAAACTAGAGTTGTACTAGTATCTATCACACTTTTATAAGTTTCTAATGTTTTAAGAAATTCATAAAATCCGGGGTCTGCCGAATATGCTCTTGCATATATACCGAGTGCGGTGGCTTCACCTTCTCCACGAGTTTCTTCCGCTGATTTATATGCATCCGCCAAGATAATTGTCTTTTCCTTTTCAGTAGTCGCAATTATTTTTTGCGACTCTTCATCACCTTCTGAACGATACTGATTTGCCTTCCTATCACGTTCAGCCTTCATTCTTGCATAGATTGATTCTTCATTCTCTTGAGGTAAATCAACACGCTTAATTCGAACATCGACTATTTCTATACCGTATGATATTGTTGCATCATAACTTCCTTGTGTAACGGTGTCCAT
>CAYTLV010000140.1:0-2538 GCA_964438445.1 uncultured bacterium
TCTTCTACAGTAGGAATATTGAAACTGAGAAGTCCTCTTGTGTTCAAATAATCGGAATTCACCCAGACTTTTGCTTGTGACATATTATCGACCAGATTCCAAATTGTTTTTTTAATTTCAGTTAAGGTTGATTCGCGATTATAGATAAATACTGTTTTAGAATTTGTGTTCTCAAGCTTTAATTGATCGATCTTTGCATAAGATTCATCTGCAAAATGATTAAAACGATCTTCGGGATTATTAACAACAATCAAGCGCGCGCCTTTTAACTGAGCTATCCGGACTTTTGCTTTAAGCATTTGGTTTAACGCACCTACAAGCACAAGGGTGTCCGCATTGTTAATATCTTTCATTCCTGCAATTTCATTACGATTATCGCCTGGATCTTTAGCTATTTCGGTACAAAGGACTTTCAATTTATTTATATTAGCATATTCAAGTGATTCTTTGATCATGTCATTGCTCATCTTTGGGGAAATAAGCAGTACAGAGTCACTGGGAACATTCAATTCTTGGAGAGAATTAGCTATATATTGCAAATCAACATTTTGCCATTCAAAGCGACCCTTATAGCAAATATCCAAGCCATTATAATCATTGTCCTCCTGAGCATCAACACGAAGAACGGTTTCCCCTTCTTCATGAAGACTTACAAAACAAGCCACACCACATTCGGTACAGCGTGTATCCCGGGAGACAAAATAGGAAGGATTGACTTTATAGTTCTTTGTCTTCGGTAATAAAGCACCGGTCGGACAAACCTCAATACATTTTCCGCAGGTCGTACAAACCGTATCTTCAAGCTTCTCACCGAATTCCGGTCCGACTATGGAAGCAAAACCGCGATAAATATAACCGAGAACAGCAGGACCTTGTACTTCCGCACAAATTCTGATACAGCGTCCGCAATTGATACATTTATTCGCATCGCGTGAAATAAAAGGATGCGTGTCATCAATGGGATGTTTGATCAACTCACCTGCAAAATGATCTTGAGATGCTCCATATTCAGTGGCATATTCTCGCAATAAACAAGAAGTATTAACCATGCATCCACATTCCAGACAGCGTCCTGCTTCTTCACTTGCTTCATCTTTCGAAAAAGTCTGTTCGACCTCTTTACTATTTAATTCACGCTCTTTAATTGATAATTCACGAGCTTTTAAACGATCTTTTCTAGGTGTATCGGCAAATTCCTCGGGATCCATATCTTTAAGTTTATCGGCTTTGCGGGAATTGAATTTTGGTGTCGAGGCCATGATCTCGCCCCTTAAAAAGCGATCTATGGATATAGCTGCTATTTTCCCATCAGCAACGGCTTCGATCGCTGTTGCCGGACCTAAACGGAAATCTCCTCCTGCAAAAACATTGGCATTCCAGTGCATGGTATCTTCATCGGCTTCGGCAGTGCTCCATTTTGAAAGCTTTAGCTCATGCTCCACCTTATTACGTTCATCATTATGCCATGAAACATCAATTTTTTGAGAGATCGCAGCAATAATGGTATCAAATTGTTCTGTGTAAGTTTCACCCGTTGGTTCAGGACGACGTCTTCCGCTTTCATCGGGTTCACCCAGCTTCATTTTTTCAATGACCGCGGTATCTAGTTTACCGTTCTTATCAATCATTTCAATTGGATTTACAAGGAATTGAAGCTTTACACCTTCTTCTTCAGCTGAATCCACTTCATATTTTTCTGCGGGCATTTCCTTGCGAGTTCGTCTATAGAGCAAAGTGACATCTGCTCCAGTCCTCAAAGCCGTTCTTGCACAATCTATGGCAACATCTCCAGCACCGACGATCGCAACTTTTTTACCAATATCCGGAGCCTGATCCATGGCAACGGCTCTTAAATAATCCACACCCAACAAACAGCCTTTGATATTGGCATTTTTAGCTCGCATAGGTGAAGCCAACTGAGCGCCGATACCAATAAAAACCGCATCATATTCTTTAGAAAGATCGGCAAGAAAAATATCTCTACCCATTTTTGTATCATAATGGATATTCATACCATTTTTACATATGATCTCTATTTCTCGGTCCAAAATATGTTTTGGTAAACGATATTCGGGAATACCGTAGCGTAACCAACCACCGGCCTGTGGTGACGATTCAAATATTTCAACTTCGTAACCCTCGGTACTTAAAAAATAGCCTGCTGTCAATCCGGCAGGACCTGCACCTACGATTGCAACCTTCTTGCCTTTATCCTCTTTCTTGTCATGAACAAAATACCAATCAGTATCTAGCTCAATATCTGCTGCACAGCGTTTTAACTGACGAATTGCAATGGGTTCATCGACCAAAGTGCGGCGACATTCCTTTTCGCAAAATGCCGGACAAATGCGACCTACAGACATTGGAAGTGGCAAATTATTCTTGATAACCTCAACCGCTTCTTTGAATTTGCCATTAGCTATCAAAGACACATAGGTTTGAATATCCACATGGTCGGGACAAGCAATTTTGCAGGGAGCTTCACAATCTGCATAATGATCCGAAAGCAACAATTCCAAAGCGGTCTTACGAGCTTTT
>CAYTLV010000140.1:2638-5094 GCA_964438445.1 uncultured bacterium
CCATACCACCTGAACCCATAATAGCACCGATCTCGGCAATAGATTCGTAGTCAACTGGTGTATCAAGAAGATGTTCGGGAACACAACCACCCGAAGGACCACCTAACTGGACAGCCTTAAAAGGACGATCGTTTTTTATTCCGCCACCTATATCAAAAATAATCTCGCGTAAGGTTGTTCCCATGGGAACCTCAACAAGTCCAGATTCTTTCACTTTTCCTGCCAAGGCAAAAACCTTAGTACCGCGACTCTTGCCTACTCCATAAGCAGCGTAAGCTTCTGCACCATTATTGATTATCCAAGCAATATTCGCGTATGTCTCAACATTATTGATATTTGTGGGCTTTTCCCAAAGACCGGATTGGGCAGGAAAAGGCGGTCGGAGTCGAGGCATTCCGCGCTTACCTTCAATGGATGCAATAAGTGCCGTTTCTTCACCACAAACAAAAGCACCTGCACCCAATTTTACTTTAAGGTGTAAAGAAAAGGTCGAACCGAATATATTATCTCCCAAATATCCCTTATCCATTGCATCGGAGATTGCTTTATTTAAGCGACGAACCGCAAGAGGGTATTCAGCGCGACAATATATATAACCTTCATCTGCTCCGACAGCAAAAGCACAAATAGCCATGCCTTCAAGAACAGCATGAGGATCAGATTCAAGGAGATTCCTATCCATAAAAGCACCTGGATCTCCCTCATCTGCATTACAAATAATGTATTTTTTATCTCCCGGCGCATCTTTGGCAAATTGCCATTTTAATCCCGTAGAAAAACCCGCACCACCTCGGCCGCGAAGTCCTGAATTCTTGACTTCATCAATTACAGCTTGCCTATCCATTTGTGTGCAAACTTTCTTGAAAGCCGTGTAACCATCGCGAGCTACATATTGATCGATCTTATCGGGATCTATCAGTCCGGAATTTCGAGTTGCAATACGAACCTGACGAGCTAGCTTTTTATTTCCGGGAGCGTCTTCTTTTTGCGATATGATCAGTTTTTTTTTCGGTGGCTCATGCTTTGCAAAAGCTTCGGCGTCTTTTGAAGAAAGATACCCGTAAAAGCGGCTAACTCCTTCATCGTCGATAGTCTCCACCATAGGTTCCGCGTAACAAAAACCAATACAAGCGGTCTTAGTCAACTTTACCGTTTCAGGCAAAGCATCATGGAAGGCGTTATAAACATCTTTCGCACCGGCAGCCAGACCACAGCTTGCCATTCCAACTTTAATTTCTTTAATCAACATAATTTTTATTCGTATTTATCTAAGATTTTTTTAAGCTTATCAGATTCCACCTTCCCATAAGTATCTTCATTGACCATAATCACCGGAGCCAATGAACAACAACCTAGGCAAGCGACTTCAACCAAGGTAAAGCGACCATCTTCTGTGGTACTTTCACCTTCAGGTAATTTTAACACGGTATTCAACATGGAAGCAATGTTATCTGCACCGGAAACATGACAAGCAGTTCCCTTACAAACACGGATAATATGGCGTCCTTGGGGTTTTAGACGGAACATGGAGTAAAAGGTCACAATGCCGTAAAGTTCAGCTGAGGGGATACCGGTGTGTTCCGTTATGTCACGAATAGTATCTTTTGAAATATAGCCCTCAATTTCCTGAACTTCCTGCAAGATCGGAATAGCAGAACCCTTCTTACCTTCGTACTTTTTGATCACTTTGAGAATTTCATTATTCATATGCATTGAATTTACTTAACGAGGAAAATATTTCAAACACCTTTTATGTATTTTTCATAGATATTATGAGGCTATATTGGATTTGCAACCTTCATTATATATTTAAAATTCAGTGTCAATTTATTGGTAAAATAGAGATAATATTTATTTTTATTAGTAACTTGGCTCAAGTTTTTGAATAATAATTGTAAATTATTGTGATCTGCATCATTTTTGTTACGGATGATTTATTAATCAACTTGGCTCAAGTTTGTAAATACAAGCTTTATTAATCAACTAAAAACAGAATTAATACAAGAATTAGTCTCAAAAACTTGACTCAAGTTTTCAGACTCTTTATTATTGCGAATAAAGATCTTTTTCACTTAAATTCCCTCATGGACAAAATGAACAACATTCAATTATTCTCGATCTTAAAAAATATTCCATATGAGAATATATCCAAGATATTACGTCTGGAAATGGATCCAAATAAACGACCACGTGACAGTCAAACGCTTCTTTCAGATCATCAGGAATTTCATTTTGGTGGAACTTGTTTTTCTCTTGTTAATCTTGTTATAAAGTCGCTTACGGTCGAGGGATTTCGTGCCTACCCCGTGCAAGCAGATATTCACCGTAGAACTTTTCCTCATTTCTTTGCTGTTGCTGAAGAAAATGATAAAAAATATCTTATTGACCCCGGTTATCTTATTAATACCCCAATAGAAATTAGAGAAAACAGTATCACGATACAAAAAAGCGGTGCC
>CAYTLV010000141.1:0-1653 GCA_964438445.1 uncultured bacterium
TGGGTTTGGTTGATTTGTCTTTATATCGGAAAGTATTATTCCACTTCCAATCCTCCGCAGTGGCATAATCAACGATCGTCAATCGCGGAAAAAGTCGTTTAAAATCTTTATAATCAAGGTTTTTTCGGCTATGATACTTCCATTGGGTATTACCCATGTTCATGTTTGGATATTTTTGAACTTGGAAAGTACCGGCACCTAAACCATTAATATTTTCTTCCACACTTTGCTGAAGAACATTGATTGCGGTCATTACACCGATAATGGAAAATATCCCGATCACAACTCCTAATAAAGTAAGAAAGGAGCGCAATTTATTTTGCCTTATAGAGTTTTGGGCGGAGCGAAATATTTCTTTAAAATTCATTTCTCACCTTTATTCAAACCTCATGGCCTCAATTGGGTCAAGTCGGGCAGCCTGACTTGCAGGAACGATGCCTGAAACTATGCCGACACCAATTGAAACGCCCAATGAAGTCATTACAAGTCCCAATGACATACTGGCAACAAAAAATTTATTCACGACACCAACTAAAAGTGATGTTAGACCAAGACCGATCGCACCTCCGATCAGAGCTATAATGATAGCTTCGAAGAGGAATTGGATCAAGATGACCCATCGCCTAGCACCTAAGGCTTTTCTGATGCCGATCTCTTTTGTGCGTTCTTTTACACTGACGAACATAATGTTCATAATACCGATACCGCCTACGAGAAGAGATAATGCTGCAATACCAATACCGACAGCACCGATCGCGGATTTGATCTTACCTAGTTCGTCTTCCATGGCTTCCTGTTGATTTATAGCAAAATTATCTTTATCCTTGGGACGCAAACTACGAAGGCCTCGGGTGATTGACCGAACTTCTTCAATTGCATATTCTTTATCAACACCCTCTCTTACCTTTAGGGGTATTGAGATCCATCGAGTACGTCCAAAAACAGATTTTAGTGTCTGGAAAGGTATTACGGCCATATTATCAATGCTGAACATTCCAAAGATCTTTCCTTGCTCGGCAAATACGCCGATCACTCGGAATTTTAATCCATTTACTTTTATGCTTAGACCACAAGGATCTTCAACATTTGCGAAAAGCACTTTATGGACTTCTGAACCGATAAGAATCACTCTAGAAGCATTTTGATCTTCAAGTTGAGTGAAATACCGACCGTACTGGATATTAGCCGCGTCAATATAAGCTGATTGCCAACCGCGACCTCCCAGATCTACACCTTCACTTGTATTATCCTTATAAGATAGAGACACCCTTCGATTTGTTTCAATACTGGCATATGAAATTGATGAAGCACGTTCAGCGATCTTTTCTGAATATTCTTCTCTTATCTGAGGACGGTTCCTGAATTCCCACCATTCCGCATCACCCATAAACCAGGGAAACTGCTGAACGTAGATCACATCGTCTCCGAACATTCCTAAGGTTTGATTGAATACATTGTCAATACCGTTGATTGCCGTACCCATTAAGCTTACTGATAAAATACCGATGATAATCCCAAGCATAGTCAGCAAAGCCCGGCCTTTGTTCTGAAAAACGGCCTTAAACCCTATTACAATGCTTTCGTAAAGTTGATTAAACATATTTACTTCTTTTTTTTATCTTCGTGAATTTTACCGTCAAGCATATTAATTAC
>CAYTLV010000141.1:1753-5077 GCA_964438445.1 uncultured bacterium
TAATGACATTATCTGTCCTTTTTTCTAGTAAAGATCGTGATCTTTATTTCTTTTTCACGTCATTCATATCTTTAACTGCCGTACCGGTCTGAAGGTCAAAGGTCAATGCCTGGTGATTTCCAATGACGATGACATCACTTGTATCAACGCCACTAACCACTTCAAAGAAATCTTCTGAATTAATACCAAGTTCAAGTTCTATAGCACGGACGGTATCTTGATCAACAACAAACGCTACTTCAAGTAATTCAGGTTTATCCATCATACTACCCTGTTTTATCTCTTGTTTCATCTTGCGAACTTTATCGGCAGGACGAACCGTGACGGCGCGAATAGGAATACCAACGACATCAACTTTTTTATCGGTAAGGATCTCAACCGTTGCATTCATTCCTGAACGTATTTCAGGAGGATTGCTGATCATTTTAACAGTTACTTTGAAATTGGTGATAGCATTTTGTGTACCTTGTCCCATAGTAGTCGCAAGTTGTGATATTTCGGTAACAACACCTTTGAATACTTTATCAGCTAAAGCATCGATCTCGATATCTACAGAATCACTGACTTCAACACGAACAATATCGTTCTCGTTAACATCTACTTCAACTTCCATTCCTGAAAGATCGGCAACTGTCATAACAACATCAGCTTGAAAAGTAGATCCAAGAGCCATTTCGCCCTGTTCTTTTTGCAATCCGATCACTGTTCCGTCAATAGGAGCAATAAGGGTGGTTTTGCGCAAGTTATCTTCGGCTTGTTTCAGGCGCGCAGCAGCTTGTTCAAAAGCACCAACTGCCTGATCAAATTGTCCTTTTGCTTGATCATATTGTGATTCACTGTAATTTTTATCTTTATACAGTTTTTCAACTCGCTTGTATTCTTTTTCAGCTACTTTTTTTGCTGAAAGTGTTGAACGGTAATAAGATTTCGATTGATCTACATCTGCTGAATATCTCACTTTGTCCAGTTGGGCAAGTAATTCACCCTCTTTAACATCTTGGCCTTCTTTAACGTAGAGGGCTTTGATCTCTCCTGCAACATTCGCAGAAATGTTAACTTTCACAACCGGCTGTACATAACCGGCAGCATAAACTTTAGATTCAATCGTGTGCAAACGGACTTTTTCCATTTGAACGGCAACTGCTTTTTTGTTGTCTTGTTTCAGGGTAAACATCAGGAATACTGCTAAAACAACAACGGCTGAAATAATGATAATAAGTTTCTTTTTCATCTTCGTTCCTATATTTTATTGATTAATTTAAGGATCTCAGCTTCGACCATTTTTCGTGAATATTTGGCCTCTACCAGTGTGCTTTCGGCACTTAATACGGTAAGTTGAGATTGCATTCTATCTAAGATTGTTGCTCTTCCAACTTCATACTGCTGATTAACGATTTCAAAAGCACGCTGTGCCGATTTAAGGCGGCGTTTGTTGATATCTATCATGGCAGTAAATGTTTCAAACTGGGTATAATAATCGCTTAATTGTTGATCCAAAAGACGTACAGTATTGTCAACGGTGATCTCTGCCTGTTCCAACTGCAATTTACTTTGTTGAACATTTTCCTTTCGGGATAATCCGTTGAACAAAGTCCAACTGGCCGATACACCAACGGTATTGGTTGGAGTCAGCACCGGATCAAAAGTATTCCCATAGCTATAGGAGCCTGACACACTCGGAAGAAAAGCTTCCTTTGACGCGCTGACACGAACTTTGCTGATCTTTTCCTGCAATACAGCAGCACCGTACTCCGGATTATCGTTCAGCATCATCTCCCTAGCCTGGTCATATTCGGGTACATTAACATTTTCCACATCAATATCAACTACATCTAGGTCGGTTCTGGCGCCACGACCCAATAAAACATTCATTGTGCGTAAGTAGGAAATATAAAGTTGTTTCTGTCCTAGAAGCTGAGATTCAAAATCGCCTTTTTGCGCTTCTGATTTTAACACGTCAGATTCTGTAATGACATGTTGTTCATACATGGAGCGGGTTTTCTTTAGATTTTCTTCAGCAACATTAATATTACCTTCATAAACTTCGATAAGTTTTTTTGTACTAAGTATTCTGTAATACAGTGAACTTACCTGACTAACAATATTGTTTTCGTTGCCAAGAGAATTCAAACAGTTTGCCGTACCTGACATTTTTGCAGACTTGATACCGGAATACATACCGGGTGCGTAAAATGTCATTCCGGCGTTGATTCCCATGCTTGTCCCAAGATCCCAACTTGTCTGACTGGATGTTGATAATCCTGAAGACACGGATAGATTTGGCATGACAGCGCTATACGCTTGACGTACCTTTGATTTTCCAATTTCAGCGTTTAGTTCTGTTTGCTGAATGCTGGGGTTGTTTGATCGTGCTATATCAACACACTCTTCAAGTGTGAGTGTTTCAGCAGATAAAAGCATGCCTGCACACATTGATAAACAGATCAATGTTGATTTGATCTTCATTGTCACCTCTCAATAATGATAATTAACTAATTTTTAGATTTCGGTCTCTTCCGTTTCCTCGGATTCTACCTGTTTAAGACTTCCAATCCCCGCTTTATCATAGCTTATATTTGAGGGATTGCCCATATATTTGATCGTGCCCATGCCGGCTACTTCGGCTACTATGCTTTTAACCGCATGTACCTGGGCATTACATACTCCAGCGATCTCAAGATCAACAGAGTCCGCTATAAAATCATATGCTTTGATGGTTCCTGCTCCGGCACATTCAATATTGAAGTTCTCTGCTCGGCCACGTAGATCAAGATTTCCTGCTCCGGCTATCTCGACATCAAAGATCCTAACATCCAAGTCAGCATCAAAATGGAAAGCTCCGGCAACTTCAACTTGAAGTTTGTCCGCTTCCAATGTTTTAGATGTTTTCATTGAACATTCACCAATGACCTGGATATTTTCAAGTTCAGTTAAAGATATAACGACACTCAGATGTTTATCATTTCCGGGCCATTTAAGTCGACTTCCACTTAAAATGGCATCTCGTGAGATCTTGTCAAGCGACTCATCGTCAAAAGTAACATTGAATTTGGTAGTCTCAGATGTATCTAAAAGATAAAGAACCAAACACTCATCAATAACTTCTGCTTTAACCCACGGCATAAGACTTTCATAAGTTTCAACCTGAATGCCATTTCCACCATCTTGTTCTAGGACAATGTCAAAGGGGCCTGCAATGACAATCTCTTTAAATTTACCGAGACTCTCTTGTTCAAGAACTATCTCTCCGCTTACCGGAATACGCTCTACTTTGCTTGTATCAAAGTCACAGGCAAAAAGTAGAAATACACTTGCTAGTAAGAT
>CAYTLV010000142.1:0-1737 GCA_964438445.1 uncultured bacterium
TTCTGTCGAACTCAGGGCATTGATTACTATCGAGACGGACTGCAGATATTTACGACTTTAAATCATGATATGCAGAATATTGCCAGACAATCGATCACCGATCAATTACTTACTCAACAAAATATATTAGATAAAAATTTATTAACGAGTCCGGAGTTTTTACTTAAAATATATAAGCAATATTATCCGCATCAGCGCATTCCTTTAAAATATTTTTCAGATTACATGATCATTGCGATGACGCCCAATGAAGTAAAACCTCAAACCAGTGATAAACCGATCCTCTACAATTATTTTACGACACCCATTGATACATTTACCCTGAAAACGGATACTTCACTCATTGCTACTGATTCCAATTTGGTACTCACTCCCATAAGAACTGAATTGCGTGATATTATTCCGGTTCTGGGATATGATTCGCTTGACTATTATTACTTTATGTCCTCTCTTTTGCCAGATGATGAACGATTGTTGTTCTCTCAAAACAGATGGGAGCCTTTTGTCTATGATACACTCTATCAAGACACGATTTTATACAATTTCTTTCTTCAAGATTCACTATATCGTGATTCCATTACTTTTGATCAAGAAACATGGTACACCATTGTTGTAGATTCTACATCTCTTGTCATGGATTCATTATTGTCCGCCCTCCCACTTAAACCTAAAACAGTACAAGCCAGTATCTTTTCAATGGATCCCAGCAACGGAGCTGTACGTGTTATGATCGGCGGTCGTAATTTCGAGGAAAGTAAATTCAATCGCGCGGTTCAGGCAAAGCGACAACCCGGATCAACATTTAAACCTTTTGTTTATACATCTGTTATTGATAATGGATATTCTCCGGCAACTCAATTATTGAATCAACCTCCTGCTATTCCTCAAACGGACGGCAATTTATGGATACCCAAGAATTTTGATAACAGTACCGGTGGGTTGATGACCCTGCGCGAAGGATTGAAAAATTCAGTCAACTTGATCGCTGCAAATGCTATCACACAATTGACCACACCTGAAGTTGTGATCTCTTATGCCCGTAAGATGGGAATCACCACCAATCTTCCCGCCTATCCATCATTAGCACTGGGAAGTGGCGAGGTCATTCTAAGTGACATAGTCTCCGCCTACGCCGTTTTTGCCAATAAGGGTATATGGAATAGACCTTTTGCCATTGAACGCATTCTAGACCGCAATGGACGCGAAATATACCATTCTCCGCGTGAAACACGGGAAGTTCTCAGCGACGAAACAAATTATTTAATGGTGGATATGTTAAAATCTGCGGCTCGCTACGGAACGGGTCAAAATATCCGTTATGTTTATAAGTTCAGAGCTCCCTTCGGAGGAAAAACAGGTACAACCAATGACTACACCGATGCCTGGTTCTTAGGTTTTACACCTATTCTAGCGACCGGCGTCTGGGTCGGCGTAGATGATTCGCGGATTCCATTGGGTATAAAACAATCAGGGTCCCGTGCTGCACTGCCGATATGGGCAACATTTATGAAAAATACTTATGATGAGTTAAACCTTCCATATTTAGATTTTGTACAACCACCTACCGTACGTAAATTCAAGATATGCAAAGAAAGCAAATTGATCCCCACTCCTTTCTGTCCAACAGAATATGAGCTTTTCAATGTCCGTTACGCTCCCAAAGAGGTGTGTAATATCCATGGTTATGGAGTGAAAGAACAACCGACCGGGATTGATTTTTAGATAAGACCTTTCGGG
>CAYTLV010000142.1:1837-3758 GCA_964438445.1 uncultured bacterium
AAGCATCATCAGGCTTCCGGTGAATTAACATGGGGAGTTGTAAAACGTATCCTGACAAATTCATCTACACATCCACATGGAATAAAAGTTCAACTCAACGACGGCAAGGTCGGTCGCGTAAAAAATATTATCAGTTGAGAGCTTAATCGGAGGATCAATATGAAAATATGGGTTGATGCGGATGCGTGTCCAAATATTATAAAAAATGTTATTTATAAAGTCGCCCGACGTCGCAGAGTGAAAGTCATTCTTGTTGCCAACCAATTTATGCGCATACCGAAATCGAAGCTGTTCAGTTTTATTCAGGTTGGAGATGGGTTTAACGAAGCGGATGAAAAGATTGTGAAATTGCTTGATAAAACCGATCTGGTTATTACCGCTGATATTCCTATGGCATCGGATGTGATAAAAAAAGGTGCCGTTGCTCTTAATCCTCGCGGCGAAATGTACACCACAGATAATATTCGGGCCCGTTTAAGTATGCGCGATTTTATGGATACATTGCGCATGGGCGGTGCCATAACCGGGGGACCACCACCTCTGGATCAGCATAATGTCCAGAATTTCACCAATGCCTTGGATAAATTTCTCACTCAGGCGGAAAAGCAACAACGTCAATCTAAATAAACTGATCCGCAGATAAATCTAATTATTTTATATAAAAATAAAGAGACGCAAAACCTTGCGTCTCTACATATTATTATATCAAATTTTTAATTACTTCTTAAGCATTCACTTTTTCAATGATTATCGATACGACCTTGTCGATCGGTACGCGTATCTGTTCAAGTGAATCGCGATCACGCAAGGTTACGGCATTATCTACAAGTGATTCATGATCTATTGTCAGACAAAATGGTGTGCCTATCTCATCCTGACGACGGTAGCGTTTACCGATAGATCCACCATCATCATAAACCGTTGCGACATGCTTACGCAAATCATCATATAGTTTACGAGCGACTTCAGGCATACCTACTTTTTTGAAAAGTGGAAAAACGGCGACCTTGAAAGGTGCAACTTTTGGTGAGAAACGCATGACAACACGATCATTTTCTTCATCTTCCCAATAAGCATCAGTCATGATCATGAGGACGGTACGATCTACACCGGCTGAGGTTTCAATAACGGCCGGAACAATTTTGGCGCCACGGTTTTCTTGATCTACATAGTGTATTTTCTTTTTGCTGTGTTCAATATGCTGATCCAGATCAAATGTCCCACGATCCGCAATCCCTTCGATCTCTGAGAAACCGTAAGGAAATTCATATTCTACGTCATAACAAGCTGTAGAATAGTGAGCCAATTCATCTTCACTATGAGGGCGAAGTTGAAGTTTTTCAGGCCTAATACCCAAAGATTTGAACCAATTCAGTCTTTCTTGTGACCAATATTCCAACCATTCGGCATTTTCACCCGGTCGGATAAAGAATTCCATTTCCATTTGTTCAAATTCACGGGTTCTAAAAATGAAATTTCCCGTGGTGATCTCATTACGGAAAGCTTTTCCCAGCTGACCAATTCCAAAAGGTAATTTTACACGATTGGATGAAGTCACATTATTGAAATTGACAAAAATACCTTGTGCCGTTTCCGGACGAAGATAAACATCCATAGCACCTTCATCGGTAGAACCGAGTTTGGTCTTGAACATCAGGTTAAATTGCTTGGGTTCTCCCAATTCGCCCTTACATTCTGGGCATTCTGTCGTATTTTCGGGTAAATGATCTACACGGTAACGGCGTTTACATTTCTTACATTCGGTCATCGGGTCATGAAAGTTAACCACGTGCCCCGATGCTTCCCAAACGCGGGGATGCATAAGAATTGCCGTATCCATTCCGAGAACATTTTCCCGAGAAGTGATCATTTCCTGCCACCAAAGGTTCTTGACATTTCTCTTTAGTTCAACACCCATGGG
>CAYTLV010000142.1:3858-5068 GCA_964438445.1 uncultured bacterium
GGTTTAGGGTTTAAGGTTTAAAAATTAAATATTGTTATAAAGAACTATTTAATCAGCCAAAGTGTGTTTTAGCTCATTTAAATCTTCTTCATCCAATCTAAACCATTCACCACGTTGATGCTTATGGTGATAGACATTGTGAAGAGCTTTTTCGATTGCTCCTGCAATTTTCCTATTTATATATTTCTTTTTTGCTACTAAACCAACCTTAGGTTGTTCGCTTTGTAATGTTTTTTCTCTATATTTTGGTTCACTTGAAATGCCTATTTTATAAAGTCCATTTCTTTTATCTAACATTAAATAAACAAAGCATTCAGATTCAACTAAATTAATTAACTCATTCTCATTTGTATCTTTTACTTCTTTGACAGGTAATATTTCTATTACATCAAACCAAGTGGAATCAGATATAAATTTATCCCTAAATAATTGGGATAGCTCACTCCAAACAATTCTATGATTCCTTTTAAGACTACTAATATTTGGTTTCATATCATAGAATTTCCATTCAGCACTGGTAGGAGCTTTTTGAAGTTTTCGGACTAATTTTCCATAATTAATTAAAATTTGGTCGGTATCATATTTTTCTGTACCAAAGACTTTAGGTGAGTCCCCACATTCCTTTACCAAAGATGAATATGGGTTAATGGGAAATACTTTAGAAACATCATGATATGTAAACTCAGTATTTTTATAAAATTCCTTTGAGCTTGGTTCTTTACCCAATTTTAATTTTAGCTCTTTATATGCTTTTATTAATACTTCTTTATCCATTTTTCTTACCGATCACTGGTCACCGATCACTGGTCACCATTTACTACTTTTTCTTTGTTTTTCGTTTACTTACAGATGGTTTTGTATTTTTGATGATCTCCAAACAAGCTGCGGCATCAAGTTTATCTGCTTCAGTGCCTTTAGGCATCTTGAAGTTCTTACCATCGTACTTAATATAGGGTCCATAGCGACCGTTCAATACCTGAATTTTTTCATTTTCAAAATTGTGAATAAGTCGTTTGCGCGCTGTTTCACGACCTTCTTCGATCAATTCAATGGCTCTTACCGGTCCGATTTCTGCGGGTGTTTCTGTCTTTGCCAAAGCATAAAATTTACTTTTATGTTTTACATAGGGACCAAAACGACCAAATGCGACGACCATAGGTTCATCTTCATAATTACCGACTGTTTTGGGGAAAGATAATAAGCTAAGTGC
>CAYTLV010000143.1:0-5023 GCA_964438445.1 uncultured bacterium
GATTCAATTCCGCGATTTACTATTACCGATTCTCGTTTTGGTAAGTATGGCATATCAAATTCTACGTCTAAACTTTTTTCCCTGCTTTCATTTGATTATCAAATTTTAGATTCATATCAAACGGGGAATCCATCATGGCCAAATAGCGAATACTCGATCGAGCGGTTCCGGTGGCAAGATACTCTTTGGCAAACATCGTTAGCTATTTCGGGAACTCCTGGCTTTCGCAACTCTGTTTCGCCCAAAGAATTGGATATGAAGATATCTTCTCTTCAATGCGAAGTACAAGACAATCGTTTATATATTTCATTTTTACTAAATAATACAGGATTGGAAAATATGTCCGAATATTATTATGGATATATTGTGGATATATCACAACAAGAACAATGCTTAAATGACACCTTGCTATTTACGGGCAATTCTACCATTCCACCGGGTGACTCCTTAGTCATCCTACATGAATATCCTTATAAAACAAAAGGCGCCATAGGCATCCGTGCTTATACAATTTATGCAGATAGTTGTGACGACACACTTTCGTTTGATACCTACATCCCACTTTCCGAGAACGATCTTATCATCAGCGAATTTGTCTGCAAAACAGGTGATAACTTTTCCTGTGAATATATTGAAGTCATTTCTCGCTCCAAGCTTCCGATTCAAATACAGGGAATTCAAATCGAGGACATGACGGGCTCAATTGAACTGGAATGTGACCATGTACTATACCCCGATTCCATGTTGGTACTAGCCCAATCTGCGTCTTTTAACGATGATTTCCCCAATATAAATAATTATCTCATCCCACCTGCGTGGCGCAGTCTAAACAACAGCGAAGACATCATCCGTCTTCAGAACCACTCAAGTTCTATTATTTGTGATCTACATTATAATGCTGTGTGGGACATCCCTTCAGACTGTGCCATGCAATTGGTGGATACTGCTCTAAATTATCGCGATCCATTAAATTGGGAAATATCGTATTGGGGTTCACCCGGCAAATACAATCAAACAGAAAAGCAATTACTTCATCTTTCGTGTTTCACCCAAAAAGAGTTTTTTACGCTTTTAGACACCCTCAGTATTTATATAATAAACGATGGTTACTTTTCTTTGCCGGAACAAACAATTATATTAAGTACATCACTAGTTGAACACTCGTATTTTATTCCCGAAAGCATACCCGGAGATACACTTCTGTTAATGGCCGACACCTCTGATATTTTTATCGAAGGAACGCAAACTTGCACACTTGAATGTTCGCCCTACTTCACGTATTATTTAAAATACTATTATCCATATTCTGATACACCCTGCTTTTTCAACGAGATACTTTTTGAGCCTATGGACACTTATGGGCAGGCTGAATTTATAGAACTGTCGTGTAAGAGCAAGCCTTTCGATCTTGATCATTGGAAGCTGAAAATTAATAACTCAACTATTATGCTTCAAGGCATGCTTGAAAACACGTATAACGTTCTATGTGACAGCGATGACCCTTTGGGTAGTTTTACCTATCCTTTTGACAATTTTCCTTCATTGCCCAATAGCGGTGCAGATTGTTATTTACTCGATCCTATGGAAAATATTATCGACCATTGTGATCTTCGCGAACATGATGAACTTCATATTGGAAAAAGTCTTGAAAAGCAGTTTGTAAATATCTCTTCAAATGATCCAAATATTTGGTTTTCCTCGGTTTCATCTTCTGCAATGACCCCCGGACGTCTAAATAGTATTACCGCACTTCCCGGATCACGGAATGATCTTGATATTTACCCGGATATCTTTTCACCCGGTATTGACGAGCGAATTCAATTTAGTATTGATGCAGACACGGCCCTTTCTTACTGTGAATTGTTATGTTTCAATCTTGCGGGGCAATTTATCTACAGAAAGGAGCAGGCGCTTTTTTCTCAACCAGGCTGTCTTCTTTTTTGGGATGGTCGAATGGGGCATGGTGATTATCCTTCACGCGGTCTCTATCTTGCTGTTGCTGTAATTCATCAAATAGATGGAAGTAGCTATCAACTACGGGGTACATTCGCCATTAGGTGACTTTGATAAATGATATTTGAATTACAACCGAAAGAAAGTAACTTCACTAATCAAACACAAAGGAGTCTCCATGAAGAAGCTTTTATTAATTGTACTATCTTTGCTCATTTTAATTACGGGGAGTTTTGCTATGGCTTCAAATGATTTTTCCAACTCAATGACAGTTGTAAACACGATCGATCTTGAAAAGTATCTTGGGACTTGGTACGAGTATGCCAGATTAGACGTTTCATTCGAACGGGGCATGACTGAAACGCAGGCAAATTATTCCATGCTTGAACCTGATCGCAAAGGAAGAACACGCGTTCGTGTTATCAATTCGGGCATGAAAAACGGTAGACCCAAGAAAGCTAAAGGCAAGGCATATATTCCCAATGCGGAAGAACCGGCAAGATTACTGGTCTCCTTCTTTGGCCCCTTCTATGGCGACTATAACGTGATCGCCCTAGATACCGAGAACTATCAATATGCTCTCGTCGCCGGCAGTTCCACCAAATACTTATGGATACTAACTCGTGAAAAAGATTTGGATAGCATGATACTAGAAAAGCTAAAAGGCATTGCACGCAGCTATGGTTATGATACAGATAAATTGATCTATCCTCAAAAATGATATTATTCTAACATATACACAAACGCCCCGAAATCGGGGCGTTTGCTTGCGTAACTAAACATCGAGAATTTTACAGATCTTTTATTAGCATTGTGATCATCTTGTGGATCTTTTGATTTTCTTTTTTTGTTGAAATGATAAATTCGTTATCGTCAATCTTCCCAAGCACCGCTTCCATTTCTTCGGGAGACTCAAAGTTCAACTGTTTAAATGGATTGTTGTAGTCCTTGGCACGACTGCCATAAACACGCTCTGTGATCAAATCATGGATCAAGCCGTATCGCTCCAATTGTTCTTTAAGCTTTTCATTATTCAATATCTTTATATGGAAAACATCGCCAAGAACACCGATCGCGTGAAGCATTTTTTGCTCTGGATAGTTCTTAAAAAGCATATCATATCTTTCGTGAATATCGTCCCAGTTGTTCAGACTTCTAGATTTAATATTTTTGAACAGCCTATTCATGTCTTTTCGAGGCATTAACTGTCCGCCCAAATTAACCCAATCGCATTCCCGTGCTTTCTGTTTTTTACTTATATCAAAAATCGATTCCTTGGGCGAATTCAAAAGATATTCCGTAATCTGCTTCATGCTATAATAGAATATCATTTGCAAATAGGCCTGATAACCAAAGAACGGTTTCAATAAAACAACGGCTCTTTTTGAACGCTCAAAACTCGTACTATCTACAGAAAGAGTATCGGGATACTCCTTTGGGCCCTTATTTTTAATAAAGATCAAATTTTCTCTATCTTTTGGATCTAATTTTAATTCATTTTCAAGCAGATCAAGTGATTCTATTATTTCTTCCACAGAATCCGGGGCCAGAGAAGCATATTCAATATTTTGGAATTTATGAACGCGTTTGTCTCTATTAAGGTATTTCCACTCATTTCTTGCCATAGCATACATATTATATAGCCACCAAAAAGCGGGCATGATCTCAAGCTGATCTTTTGATGAGTTGTTATTCACAAGTGAAAATGGCAAGTGAATGTTCAATTCGGAAGGGTAAGACCCTTTTGCCATCAGTGTAAACGACGCAAAGGTACTGGGGTGTTTAATACTGGTGCATAGGCCGGGCCAAAAGCCTCTGCCTGCTTTTATTTCATTGTCATTTGCCCTGGAATTATGATTGGAGCCAAGAGTTGCCCCAGCAGCAATATTAGATTGGCCTTTTACCAATGCTGCAACAAGGAATGAATTGTTATGATGCTGTTCGTGTGAGGGAAAGATCAAATTGTTCAGAACCTCACAACATGAAATGGTCGAGTTTGAACCCAAGAAAGAATTAATGAGCCGACCGCCGTATTTAAGATTTGAATTATTGCCCATGATAAAGCGTACAGCTTTGCAACCATAAAATATCCTACAGCCATAACCAATAATGCCATTTACCGCCTCAACGCCTTCACCGATCTGTGTAGAAGCATCAAATAAAGAGTTAATTGTAAGATTTTTTAACTTGTTGGCTCCTTTGATATAGCACATGGAACCGATCTTTGCGTTCTTAACGATGCGGGTATTTTTTATGACTGTCTGTTCGCCAACCTCACCATAATATCCTCTGGCTTTGTCAGTATGTTGCAATGTTATTTCTTTTAGGCGATCCATTAAAATTTTATCATTGCGGTATCTTGCCCATATATATGCATCAGCCGGTATCATCCCATTGAAGGGCAATATTTTTCTGGATCCCGTTTCGTTCATGATATCCATCCACATAAGAACAGATTCATCCTCGCCTTCTTTTAGAGCTCCATTGCCAAATTTTGCGTGATCGGTCATATTCATTTCATCAATATTGACCAGAATACACCTATTACCAATAATATAATGTGATAAATAATGTACATTATGAATAGCGGACATGTCGCCAATATCACAGGAAATGATCTGACTATTTGTAAGTCCGACGGGTACCTCAAGATCATGATGACGAAGAGTGGCATGCTTAATATCGCCCAAGCGCACCATTCCAAAGAAGGAACAATTCCGCACCAGAGATGGCTCAAATACATCGCGGACGTAGATCAGATCCCAATCATCCGCCGTATTCCCGTTCTTTACAAGCGCTTCAACTTCTACAGCACAAAGTGGACGCCAATGATCTTGTTCGTGAATTTGTTGTTCATTTCTTAAATAGTATTCGTCTTTACCCTTGGGAAGATAATTTTGGGATATAAACCCAAAACCAATACTCTTTTCCTCTAAAATAAGAATCTTGTCTTTCATGCCAATATTTTCCCTGCTTTTAAGCTGAAAGAATATAGTAGTATTTATAAAGAATCCCAATGATACCTGAATTCAACAAGTAAGTGCAACTGAAAGCTATTTGCAAAAACAGG
>CAYTLV010000144.1:0-4946 GCA_964438445.1 uncultured bacterium
AGCTTGCCTGTTTTTGCAAATAGCTTTCAGTTGCACTTACTTGTTGAATTCAGGTGATATTACAATAATTAAACTCAGAATTATTAATTCTGGAAATGAAAGCATATTAATAAATAACTATGACCCCAGATACGATTGGGGAATAGAAATTTCAAATGGAAATATTATTTCAGATCCGGTAATTACAAATTCTTCAGATAGTAGTTATTTTTCTTCAATTAGCTTAATTAAAAGTAAAAGTGATAGTTCAATTATTTTTGAAAAAACCATATTTGATCCAAAAGATTATTTTGATATAAAATTTTATGTCATCGGAGATTTAAATAAAGATATTGATCTTAAAATATTTAGCAAAATTTCAAAAATAAAAAGCATAGAAATTGTTGAATCAATTAATGAAAATGAGAATGAGATTGAGAATATTTCAAAGTCATCTTTACTACTTTTATTAATTGTGACCCTTTTAAGTTTAATTTCTGCTTTATATTTAAATATTAAAGGTCTACGTGACGCTAAGAAATATGATAATTTAGTTAATTCGATATTGGAATTAAAAGATGTCCGAAACAAGCAAATAGTTGATTCTAAAGATGGCTCAAGATATAGCAGTTATTAGTATTTTAATCCTTATATTTCTGCACAAACAAACCACATAGCAAAATGTGTCTAAGAAAAACGCTTATTTACCCCATTTAAGATTGTTTTTACGAAGCATTTACTATACTTTTTCGATCCTTTAGAGATCGTTTTTACAAACTTTATTACTTGAAAATAAGTGTGCGACAACTTTTTGCCATTACTTAACCCCAGCGGGGTTAAATACTATCTCCCCGGGCATAGCCCGGGGTTTTGAACCCCCCACCAATAACAACCACAGAGTGGTTGAATAGCATACATATCTATTGAACTGCTCTGCAGTTCGATCGTTCTGTGACTGTATTTCTATGCTATTTGACCCCTAGCGGGATCGGCTTATTCAACCCCGTCGGGGTTGGAGTGTATGACTAGAACTTTGGCTATATTGTTGTTTGATCCCTTCGGGATCGTTGTTCAACCCCATTCGGGGTTGTAGTATGTAGGTGAAAACAATGGCTATACTGTTATTTGATCCCTTCGGGATCTATATTTAACCATATCAGGGTTGTAAAAGAAGCGTAGTAATAACCTGTTAACCCCAGCGGGGTTAAATACTATCTCCCCGGGCGTAGCCCGGGGTTTTGAATCCCCCACCAATAACAACCACAGAGTGGTTGAATAGCATACATATCTATTGAACTGCTCTGCAGTTCGATCGTTCTGTGACTGTATTTCTATACTATTGGACCCCTAACGGGGTCTATATTTATTATTTTCTGATTACCCATTAAATATTTGTGACCTGGCTCACAGTTCAAAATTGAATATTGGCAAGCAAGCGTTTTTTACTTAATTTTTGCAGACCCCAGAGGGGGCGAAAAACGAGGCGCTGAAAAGGTAGAATAAACACTATATAAGGTTTATAAACGAGATCCCGAAGGGATCGAACAATAATATAAACGAACTACTTCACACAACTCGGACCCTGACGGGGTCCAACAAGTTCTTCAGGGGAAACAGCATGGGAACGTACACTCGCATTTTATATCAAATCGTGTTTCAAACTAAGCACTGGGAAGAAACATTGACCAAGCAAAACCGTGAGAGACTTTTTACTTTCATTTCAGGTATTCTTATAAAAAAGGCATGCTTTGTCTATCAGGTAGGTGGCGTTGAGAATCATATTCATATTATAACGCATGTGCACCCGAATATTGCGGTTTCGCAACTGATAAAAGATATCAAGCTGGCCAGCACAGCATTAATCCGCAGTGAAAGGCTTTTTCCGCACTTCAAAGGGTGGAACGAAGGATTCGGAGCATTTACCTATACTCCTGAGATGATTGATAACCTGATCAAGTACGTGTTGAATCAGGAGGCACACCATAAAAAAGAAACGGCTCGAGAAGAATATCTTCGCTTGTTAAGAGAATTCGAAATCAAATTTGAGGAAAAATATATTAAATAGCTTCTTCAACCCCGTCGGGGTTGTGGTGTATAATTAGAGCTCCGGTTATATTATTCTTTGATCCCTTCGGAATCTTTGTTCAACCCCATTCGGGGTTGTAGTATGTAGGTGAAAACAACAACTATACTGTTATTCGATCCCTTCGGTATCGTTGTTCAACCCCATTTGGGGTTGGTGTGTAAGTAAAAGCTTGGCTATATTGTTGTTTGATCCCTTCGGGGTTAAGAAAAAGAAAATTACTGTATTAAAACATATATTCTTATTATAATTACTTATGCGCACATTCATCCAAAAAACCGCTACTTGGAAAAATATTCTCATCCTGATGGGGATCATGCTGCTGTTCCAGTTTCTTTTCTTTCCTGCCTTACTACCCGGAGGTGAACATGCAGTGCTTTTGGATTCGGAATTGGGGTACCGCGCAAACGAAGCCTATGAGGTTATCGGGCACTACAGCGACAGCATGCGCCGGACTTATATCCTCAACGAGGTGACGTTGGACCTGGTCTTTCCGGTGATCTATACGCTTCTATTTTCTTTCCTTATATTTTTTCTGTTTAAAAACATCACTCTAGCATTTTTCCCCTTTATTCAATTGCTCTTTGATTACCTCGAAAACACCGGCATTGTGATCATATTATCGGCCTGGCCGAACAAGCTCATGTGGCTAGCGACAGCGACTTCGGTTTTTTCCATGATCAAATGGGTGCTGGCTGGCATCACAATACTGATCATTTTGGTGGGCGGCGTGAAGTTTTTCCTCATACATAAAAGAATATTCAAGTAATATTTATCATATTCGTGTAACCCTCATCACACATTCACATTTACTATAACATAAACACATCTATTGCAGTATTTTTCTTGGTATTAATAAAATTATTGTTGCCCCTTAGTGCAACATTTATTATTATAAGGAGAATACAAATTGAAATATCGCAGTGTAATTACTTACAAACATTATTTTGAATCTTTTTTTGATAAACTGGAAATAATGGTTCAGAATAAGATTATTAATACGATTAGGTATATTGAAGAAATTGAACGGATACCTGAAAAATATTTTAAACATTTAAGCAGTACAAAAGGACTTTATGAAATTCGTGTACAAATTAGGAATGACCAATTTAGAATATTCTCTTTTTTTGATAAAGGTAAATTAATCATTCTCGCAAATGGCTTTAACAAGAAAAGACAAAAAATACTACTATCTGAAATTAGAAGGGCGTTGAAAATTAAAAAGGATTACGAAAATGAAAAACAAAAACATAAAAACATTAGATGAATTATTAGATAAGTATTATGGCAAACCCGGAACGGAAAGCAGGAATGCTTATGAAAAACAATACGAAAATTTCAAATTCGGGATTTTAGTACAAGAAGCCCGAAAACAAAAAGGTCTTACCCAAGAACAATTGGCTCAAAAAATTGGCACGACAAAATCCTATATCTCAAAAATTGAAAATGATGTTAAAGAAGCCCGTATCTCTACTTTACAAAAAATCATTGAAGATGGCTTGGGTGGAAAATTGCATTTAAGTATTGAATTATCTTAAGGACACACTATAAAAGAGATTATTTTCATTCTCTATATCGCCAATCTGGATGGACATGTGTTGGTCTTTGCGAAAAAAAATATTAAGTTTTTATCAGTCTCACTTAAAGTCCTTTGATTAAGTATGATATTTTTACTATTTTCCGCACATCATGAATATTAAGCAACTAACACAGATTTTCTTTTCTCCAACCGGAACAACCCGACAGATCCTTTCTGGCATTGGCCAAGGGATCAATGCGGATGAAATAATTGGTTACGACCTGACACCTCCTGAGAAACGCGATAACTTTCAACTGACATTTGATCGAGAAGATGGACTTGTCCTCTTGGGCGTACCCGTCTACGAAGAACATGTCCCGGACATTATTTGGGATGCTCTTAACCGCATCGAAGCAAAAGGTCAGCCAATTATTCTTGTCGCCGTTTACGGCAATATCGGTTTCGGCTTATGTTTGAAGGAATTGGAAGCATGGGCAAAGCGAGTGGGCTTCAATACTATAGCCGCCGGTGCGTTCATTGGAGAACACAGTTTTTCACATAAAGGTCTTCCTTTGGCCAAAAACCGACCTGATGTCGAAGATATGAGGGTTGCGCGCGAATTCGGCGCATCCGTTCTCGCTAAAATCCAACATGATATCCCCTTAAATCCTGATATTTCGGGACACCTTTCACTTCTGTCACAAATCCTACCAAAGAACAGTGCCAAACTCTTTGCACATTATCCGGAAGTGGATCTTAAAAAATGCACACGCTGTAATCGCTGCATTTTTATTTGTCCCGCCGGTGCCATCGATCCGGGAACTCTGGAAATCGATCATAGCAAATGCTTGCACTGTTTTGCTTGTGTAAGGGTGTGTGCGCCCGGTGCACGGGAGATCAAGTTAAAGTTGAAGCCACTGGTTAAGACAGTGCTTACTCAGCAAACAAAACAGAAAAAAACACCTCAAGTTTTCATTTAATTTTATTATATTTCGCAAACACCTATAAAAAGGAATTTAATATGTTCAAAAAATCTATCGCTTTCGTTCTTGCTATGTCAATCTTACTCATCAGTTGCTCAAGTACTACTATGTTAACTACTATTCCCAAAAATGCTAAAGTATATATTAATGATGAGTATGCGGGCACAACTCCCTATGAGTACAAAGATTCTAAAATTATGTTCTCAAAAAACTATGTCCGTATTGAAAAAGAAGGCTATGAAATATTCAATACTTCATTTTCTCGTGATGAAGATGTAGAAATAGGTGCAATCGTCGGTGGCGTATTTTTGATTGTTCCTTTTCTTTGGACACTGAAATACAAACCTACCCATAATTACGAGCTTATTAAATTAGAAGTTGA
>CAYTLV010000145.1:0-4892 GCA_964438445.1 uncultured bacterium
GTAACTGGTAACTGGTAACTGGTAACTGGTAACTGGTAACTGGTAACTGGTAACTTCAATATCTTATCTCATCTTTTAAACAATCTTCTATGTCATTTCAAACATAGTGCCGTGCCAGCCGAAGCTTGAAAAGCGAAGGCTGGGAGAAATCTCAAATTACTAGTTTCTTTAAATGACACATATAATCATGACAACAAAAAGATCTTGAAACAAGCCTGAAACAAGTTCAGTCTGACGTTGTTCAGGTTGACCTACCATGAACACCGATACTACAAATATTTCAGTATAAATAAAAAGGGCCCAATTTATTGAGCCCAAACTTTATACTTTTGCCTCTACTTCGCTCTTTCTGAGCTACGAAGAGCATGCTTTTGCCTTTTGCCTTTTATTTAGCCTTTTATTTAGCCATGATATCCAGGAGACGGGTGTATACTTCCGTATTATCATAATAACCCGTGAATTTTTCCGCACCTGCCCCAAAAGCACGAATAGGAACCGGTGTTGCTGTATGTGAAAAAGTAGACCAACCAATACCAACTTTTCGAGAAAGCATGTGAGATGCAGTGATCATGAATGCATCGTAAGAACCATACATTATGTATTCACTATGATCTTTATAGTTTTTTTCATCAAAAGATCTTACATAAGCGGTCAAAAGCTCTTCATTTTCGTAATCGTTAATGGCAAGTCCCTTTGATTCATCTCCCAATCCTGTTTGTTCCAAGATAAAGTTAAGTGCCCAGGAAGGGTCAGTTTTAACAACATCCTCTCCAAATTCATTAATAAGTCCGTTGCGAATCTCGTGATATTCTCTTGTTAATTCCGTAAATGAACCGCTTTGCCATTGCAATTTGCTTAGGTCCATATTACTATCTCCATAGGAAGTCCCCATGCTCATACCGCCGCATTCGTGATCAGCAGTTATGATAATAAGTGTATTATTTTTATGTTTACTGTAGAATTCAAGTGCTACTTTAACGGCTTCATCAAGTTCTATTACATCATGAATAGTTGTCGCAGCATCGTTTCCATGACATGCCCAATCAATCTTACCACCTTCAACCATTATAAAAAAACCATCAGGATTATCCAGCATATCAATTGCTTTTTCAGTGATCTGCGAAAGTGTAATAGATCCTTCATCCATATCAATGCTGTAAGGCATAGCATAATCATCACTGACAGCTGGATGAACAAAAAGAATCCTTCCTGCACCCGGTTCGAGATATTTAAACGCTGTTGAACTATTTATGTATAAATAACCGTTCTGCTTTGCAAGTTCAATCACATTAATGGAATCAATACCTTTGGGATCAGTAATATTCCTAAAACCACCACCACCAAAGAAATCAAAATTTGAATTGGCGAGTTGAATACCGATCTCATAATAATTACTGCGTTTGGGTTGATGAGCATAATAACCTGCGGGCGTTGCATGATCAATATCAACAGTAGAAATAATACCTATTTTCATACCGCGTTCTTTTGCGGTTTCTGCAATCGTTTTATAAGGATATCTATGTTCGGCATCCATAGATAGAGTTTGATTACTTGTTTTATTTCCCGTTGCCAACGCTGTGACGGCCGCCCCGGAATCCGTAATATATTTAGATTGGGAATAGGTAGTTATAGAACCTGTATAAGGTGCAAGATTCATTGCAAGCGGAATGATACCGTTGCGGTCTTCCAAGGATGCAAGATAACGCTCAGCAGCATTAACTTGAACAGAACCCATACCATCGCCAATAAAAAAGAAAACATACTTAGCCTCGGGTTTACCGCAAGCTGAAAGTATAATTGCCACTAAGAGAATTATAAATTTTCCCCATTTTCTCATCTTTGTATCCCTTATTTATGGTACGCTTTGTAATTTCCCCTAATAATAAAGATATGGAGATTAAGTATCAACTCATTTTATTGTAAAATAATATGGATGATGGATGATGGATGATGGATGATGGATGATGGATGATGGATGATGGATGATAACTTACTGACTCTAAACTTTAAACCCTACACCTCAAACCTTACACCCTAAACCCTAAACCTTTTCACCTATACACCTTACTCCTTACGTCTTTTCTCCATTCTTTCTCGACCATCCGGCAGATCCTCTCTACGTTCGGACACCAGCCGGAAGGTCTTCACATCTCACGACTTTGTATTTTTGTCTTTTGCCTTTTAACTTTTCTTTCCCTACATTTAGCGCTGGAGAAATGAATAATGTTAGAAACCTGGTCCGATATTAAATCTCTACGAGAGAAAAAAGGTATATCACTACAAACGCTTAGTGAAAAAATGCGTTTACCTCTTGAAAAGATCGCTTTTCTTGAAAATGGAGATTTTTCAGATGCTGATCCCCTCATAACGCGTTTGCAACTAAAAAATTATGCGCAGCATCTTGGTCTGGATTATAAAGAAATCGTCCGTCTAAGCGGCTTAAATAAATCAAATACAGAAACTTTGGTCGTACCCTTAGTTGAATCTGTTAATATCAAGAAGACCCGCAAATATCGAGGTCGTAAAAAAAAACCTAACAAAGTAATTATCTATACTTTGATCATAGTGGGTGCCCTGCTTGTAATCTTTGTGCTTAATCGTCTGGCAAGCAACTTAAATATTACGTCTGATGTTTTTGAAATGACTGAGCAACAACAAAATTCTTTGGATACACCCAACGAAATAAAAGATACAACTTCATTTAGACCTATCATTCCCCAAGCATCGAAAGAAGAAATAGCAAAAGATATTATCGAGGATATGCAAGAATATCATCGAATGGAAATTTCTTTTCCCGTTAAATTGAATATTTTTCCCAAAGAAACCATTTCTTATCGTCATGAGATCAAAGGACAAAATCCTCTTGAAGATTTCATTATGAAAAATACACCTAAGTCACTTTTCTTTTCACGTCCCGGTAGAATGATCTTCTACAATACCAAAGACACACGTTTTGTCGTTTCGGGTTTTGCTTTTCGTGAGAAAGATATGTCTCGTGTGGTTATTGAGATCAATGATGATAGAAAATTGATTATTTATACGAAATAATCGGTAATCGGTGAAAATCAAAAGAATAAATACAAATTACAAAATATTACTCTTTATTATTAACAAATAAAAAAGACCGGTTTCCCGGTCTTTTTCTATAAAACACTGTCTAATGGCTTATGTTATACAACGCCAAGATCAACCATTGCGGTCGCAACTTTCATGAATCCACCGATATTTGCTCCTTTGACGTAATCAACGTAATTATCGTTGACACGACCATATTCAACACATTGTTCGTGGACCTTGGTCATGATTTTCCTTAGGTGACCATTAACTTCCTCGCGACTCCATGACATTCCCATGAAATTCTGGGTCATTTCAAGTCCTGAGGTTGCAACACCACCCGCATTCGCAGCTTTACCCGGTGCAAATAGAATCTTGGCTTTTTTAAAAACGTCTAATGCATCTGCTGTAGAAGGCATGTTAGCACCCTCGGCAACCGCATGACATCCATTTTTGATAAGCATTTTTGCTTCATCACCATTGATCTCATTTTGAGTTGCACAAGGTAAAGCAATATCACAAGGTATTTCCCATGGTCTTTTATCTTCAAAATACTTGCAACCGAATTCCTTAGCATATTCTTTAATTCTACCGCGTCGAATATTCTTGAGATCCATTATATAATCCCATTTTTCTCCGCTGATACCTTCAGGGTCATAAATATAACCGGATGAATCCGATAGAGTAACCACCTTACCGCCCAATTCATTAACCTTTTGAGTTGCATATTGAGCGACGTTTCCCGAACCGGATATTACAACAGTCTTACCTTCAAAGGTTTCACCATGGGTCGCCAGCATCTCTTCAGTCATGTAAACGGTACCATAACCGGTCGCTTCGGGTCTAATTAGACTTCCACCCCAATGTACGCCCTTACCGGTCAAAGCACTGGTATGTTCGTTCTTAAGGCGTTTAAACTGCCCATATAAAAAACCGATTTCTCGTCCACCAACTCCTATATCACCTGCGGGAACATCCGTACGAGGACCGATATGGCGGAACAATTCAGACATAAAGCTTTGACAAAAGTGCATGATCTCATTGTCTGTTTTTCCCTTGGGATCAAAATCAGCACCACCCTTTGCACCACCCATTGGCAGTGTTGTTAGGGAATTTTTAAAAATCTGTTCAAAACCGAGGAATTTTAAAATTGAAAGATTTACACTTGGATGGAAACGGAGACCCCCTTTAAAAGGACCAATCGCATTATTAAATTCAATACGATATCCTCTATTAACTTTGACTTCCCCAACATCATTTACCCATGGAACACGGAAAACAAGGATCCTTTCGGGAATAACAATTCGTTCCATAATATTAGCAGTCTGGAATATGGGATTAGCTTCATAGACCTCCCATACAGAATCTACCACTTCTCTTACAGCCTGAACAAATTCAACTTGACTGGGATTCTTAGCAACAACATGATTCATGAATTCATTTTTCGTCATCGTTTTCTCCTTTTTATTTCCTGTCGTCAAACTTTTCTTCGTGATCTATTCTCTTTAAAAAACTGGTTTTTGTAACTTAATTTAAATTCATTTTACACAAATTAATACTAATAAATTAAAAAATTAGGCCTTCCCCCGTTAAAAACGGGGAATTCAACCTAATTTATTATAAGTGCAAAATAATATTTCTATCTAACAAAGTAGAAAAACTTTTGTTTATCTCACCTTGTTTTTTTCTTCCGAAAAAAAAAATCACAAGAAATCTATTTGATCAAACAATACCTTGTTCAACCATTGCATGAGCAACTTTAAGGAAACCGGATACATTTGCACCGCGAACATAATCTACATAACTATCATTTATACGTCCATTTTCGACACATTGTT
>CAYTLV010000146.1:0-4887 GCA_964438445.1 uncultured bacterium
TACCATTGCAGCAGCTTTTGGTAATGTCCATGGCGTTTACAAACCGGGTAACGTAGTTCTTACACCTAAAATTCTTGATAACTCTCAGAAATATATTTCAAAGAAACACGGATTGGGTGAAAAACCGGTTAATTTCGTTTTTCATGGTGGATCAGGCTCCGCTCCGGAAGAAATTGAAGAAGCAATTTCTTACGGTGTGATCAAAATGAACATTGACACAGATACTCAGTGGGCATATACAAAACCCGCCAAAGATTATATGGATGAGTATGATGCTTATCTTCAAGGACAGATCGGTAACCCCGAGGGTAACGATAAACCCAATAAGAAAAAATACGATCCACGCGCATGGGTCATAGCATGTGAAAAGGGTTTTACCAAACGCCTTATTCAGGCATTTAAAGACTTGAACAGCTACGACCAATTTGAATACCTATATTAAATGTAATATCATAGGCCGGACATCTCCTGTCCGGCCTTCTCTTACCACATATTAACTTGACATATTGACCGCATTATTGTATTATCATACCAGATATAAATTTTATTAAGCAGTTTCCGATTTCTTATAACAGGATTTACTATGAAGAATGTATCTTTCCTTACAAAAATTATTGTTAACCTAATTGCTTTTACCATCGTCGGTACGATGTTCAAAGGCATACATATTGATGGTATATTTACGCTCATTGCCATTTCAGTTCTCTTTGGAATTTTGAATGCTTTTGTTAAACCATTTTTAACGATCGTTACAATACCCGTAACAGCAATGACCTTTGGAATATTCTATTTATTTATCAATGGTTTCATGGTATGGCTGACTTCATTTTTGATCGCAGGATTTACGATCGTAAATTTTTCTACAGCATTCTGGTCAGCGATCTTTTTATCACTGATCTCTTGGCTTGTAGAAATGATATTTTTTAAACGAAATGCCTAATTTAACAAAACATCACCCGGCTAAGTTCTGGGACGCTAAAGGCGGTAGCATTCAATGCTGGCTTTGCCCACATCTTTGTACTTTATCCGAGGGCCAAAGCGGTCAATGTTCGGTTCGCAAGGTCGTTGATGGCGAATTGGTATCAACGGTCTATTCCCTACCTTCGGCTTTACGTGTTGATCCCATAGAAAAAAAACCGCTTTACCATTTCCTCCCCGGCAGTAAATCTTTCAGTGTAGGGACACATGGTTGCAATATGACGTGTGATTTCTGCCAAAACTGGCATCTTTCCACGCAACCAGGACATGCTAATGTAAAAGTATCCCCCGAAGAGATCGTTTCAGAAGCCCTGGAAGCATCATGTCAGTCAATTGCTTTCACATATAATGAACCTATAGTTTTCGCTGAATATGCCATGGATATTCGCGATCTCGCAAATAAAGCAAATATTCCCTGTGTTTTTATTACTAACGGTTATATTACACCTGAAGCTCGTGAGGAAGTATTTGCTAATATTAAAGCAGTAAATATTGACCTTAAAGCTTTCTCAGAAGATATTTATATAAAATATACAGGAGCCCAATTAAAACCTGTTCTTGATACGATCAAATGGTGCATTCAGGAAGGGATACATACCGAACTTACAACTCTTATCATTCCCGGTGTGAACGATGATCCTGATATGATAAAAAAAGAATGTCAATGGATCAGCAAACATTGTGGAAATGATACTGTTCTGCATATTAATGCATTTCACCCCGATCATAAAATGAAAGATTATCCCAGAACATCCCGAGCCGTATTGCAGCGTTGTAAAGAAATTGCCCACAAATGCGGTTTAAAATATGTTTATGTTGGAAATTATCCGGGCTTTGATAACAATACATATTGCCCGGAATGTGGTGAAACTATTATAAAAAGAGACCTTTATTCTGTTAGTGGTAATGCGTCTCATATTCATGAATTACCAATAATCTGGAGAGTCTCATGAAGTTCATAAATTTTAAACAAGCCATTCTGTCCCCTTTTGACAAATTACAAAATGAAAGCGGGGAAGAATTCTTGGAACTCATGGTAGATACCATTGTATTACAGGATGCGGAAGAGAAAGAAACCGCCATTCTAAACGGATGGAAATATAATCTATCCCGGTCCCGGCACTGGGACAAAGAACAGGAAAACTACATCATGCATGATGGGTTTAATGATGAACATCTTGGGGAACTATTCGAAGATATTCTGGAAAAAGCACCTAATTCTACGCGCGTTATTCTAAATGTTGAAGGAATGACTGACCTTGATGAACCGATTCAAAGACAGATCATCGTGGAGTTAAACGATATCAATGACTAATTCCTTTGACTTCGATCAATATATGGATAAAAGCCCGTTTTCAATGGGTCATAGCAGTATAGAGATCTCTATTACACGACAAAATCTATTCATGATGCAGCGGCAGTTCTCTGTGAAAGATCATACTGATTTCTTTCCCTTTGACGTCTTTGGCGCCATGAACCCATCAAATAATGTTGATAAAAATTATCGTGTGCGCACCATAGAGATAATCACTGACGCCGGCTTTTCGATCGAAACTGATATCGTTGAAAAAACTTTTGTATTTCGAAATCGTAGTATGGCCAAGGGCAGTACACGCTATATGAGCGAAAAAAACGTAAAACCGGGTGATATCATTAAGATAGAAAAGATCTCACCCTATGAATACAATATGAAATTAAAGCGGAGTGGGCTATGATAAATAAGGTCAACTTTGAACTGGATGATGACGAATTAAATGCATTTAAAGATCTTATAAGAAAGCTAGAACCGGTACGTGGCGAAACGACAATAAAAGTAGATGGAACCTTGCGCGGAGCATTACAGCAGATCAAGCATGAATTGCATATTTACGATGACTTTAAAAAACGCGACCTCTGGTAGGCCTTAAGGAGAAAGAATAAACAATGATCAAGCAGACCCCTTTTCATGATCGTCATATTGCTCTAGGAGCAAAATTGCATGAATTTGCCGGTTATATGATGCCGATCTCATATACTGGGATCAACCAGGAACATCTTCAGATCCGGGATAAAATTGGCGTTTTCGATGTATCACACATGGGTGAATTTTATGTCGAAGGCGAACACGCGGAAGATTTTCTTCAACATATAACTATAAATGATGTTAAACAGCTGGTTGATGGACAAGCTCAGTATTCAGCAATGTGCTACCCTGATGGTGGTATAGTGGATGATCTGATCGTTTATCGTTTTAATCAGCATAAATATATGATGGTCGTCAATGCGTCCAATATTGAAAAAGACTATGCATGGGCAGGTGAACATCTTGTAGATGGTGTTACCTTAAGTGACCACAGTGACGAAACTGCATTACTTGCTATACAAGGTCCCAAAACACTCAAAGTCCTGCAAGCATTAACGGATGTTGCATTGAAGGATATTGAATTCTACCATTTTGCCACCGGAAAACTGGCAGGAAAAGAAATGATCATTTCACGAACAGGTTATACCGGTGAACCAGGTTTTGAGCTATATCATGATCCCAAAGACTCATTGGAACTCTGGGATGCTATCTTTAAAGCAGGAAAAGACGAAGATATTCAAGCTGTTGGACTTGGCGCTCGCGATACCCTACGTCTGGAAATGAAATATGCGCTTTATGGTAATGATATCGACAAAGATACAAATCCCATCGAAGCTGGACTTTCTTGGATCACTAAGTTAAATAGTGATAACTTTGTCGGTAAAGAAGAACTTGTGAAAGTTAAAGAAAATAAGCCCAGTCAGCGCTTGATCGCTTTCAAAATGCTGGATCGTGCTATTCCTCGTCACGGATATGAATTATATCATGATGACACACGAGTAGGAAAGGTCACTAGCGGCACCATGTCCCCTTCTCTGGGAATCGGAATTGGTACAGGCTATGTTCAACGCGAATTCTCGAAAATTGGTACTGAGATCTGCTTGGATGTCCGAGGCAAACGTCTAAAAGCTCTTATCGTTAAACCACCTTTTGTCGATTCTTCGCCCTTGGAATTTTGAGTGTACAAGGGTACGAGAGTAATTAGATAATATTTTATACAAATAATAAAAGAGGCTCGACATCTGTCGAGCCTCTACTTTTTACTTAGTACTTTTGCCTTTGTACTTTTGCCTTCTTTTATCCCATTCTTCCGGGTTGCATTGTACCCAATACAGCAGCTATGGCCATACCAACTAAAATAGTAATAACAACAAGCAAAGTTGATTTTTTGGTATTGAATTTGTAAAGCACTTTAAATGCAATGACCCAAACAATAATTCGCCAGATTGCAAAGAATTCAAGTTGGTTTATAAGCTGAACACCATAAGACGAGGTATCGGGATTATTCAATAGAGAACCAAATCCCAATTGAACCATCATCGTTCCTTTTTGAAGGATCAAAAACATTTTAATCAGGGTTTCTGGTATAGTAATCATTTGAATATATAAAGCGGCTACCAGTATGGTCCCAAACTTTTGTTCACCGCCACCGATAAAATTACCAACGACCCACATGAACAAACCACTAATGAGAACCCCTATTGCGATCTGTAAAACAGCACCAACATATTTAAAAACATTGGCAATAGGTGAATTAGTTTGCTGTAGTGCAGCCTCTTTTTGCGCATCTGAAAGCTGAGACATATTTTGGATCATCTCGGTTTGGAATTTTTCCATAACACCCGAAGTAACAATTAAAAATGTCACCAACATAGCAACGAGTAACAAAAAAGGAATTACATAATCAGTCCATTTCTTACCTTCATCACGCAACGAGGTAAAACAGGCTGTTGGCGATACAAAAACATTACCAATTCTCGAAAATACATTCATAGTTCGCTCCTTAGATTAATTATTTTTTAATATCTGCTAAAATTTATGAGTTAACTTTAAAAAAAACGAATAAA
>CAYTLV010000147.1:0-3361 GCA_964438445.1 uncultured bacterium
TCGTCGTAGTGCTTCAAGCGCTACCGGGGGTTCGAATCCCCCCCTCTCCGCTCTATAAACCCGCCATTAGCGGGTTTTGCTTTTTCTAAAGAAAAAGCGGATGTGAGAAAAGGAGTGAAGGAGAATGAGAGAAAGAAATTGAAATCTGAACAAGGAACAACGATATGCGATGTGTGAAGTAAATATTCACTTCGAATATCACAAATCAACATTCCTTGTTGGATATTCAGTTTTATTGTTTTCTTGAATTGATTAGCAGACGTTTATGCAGACTTTAGATAGTTTTGTTTTACAGTAAATAAAAAAGCCGACTATAAAAGTCGGCTTTTTATTATGCTTTAAAGATAATCCTATTTAATAAGAACCATCTTTTTAACTGTATTGAAATCACCTGCGGAGATCGAATAGAAATACGTTCCCGTAGGTAGTGATGAGGCATCAAGCGTAAGCTTAAATGAACCTGCATCTTTATATTCACTCAACAAGGTACTCATTTCTTGTCCCAGCATATTATATAACTTGATCGTTACATGATTTGATTCCGGGATGTTAAAACGAATAGTTGTCATCGGGTTGAACGGATTCGGATAGTTCTGTTCCAAAGAATATGCTGTCGGAACCGAAATGTCTTCGATCGCCGTTTCAGTGGTATAGAAATAAACGTTATCAACATAAACCGTATTCGGGTCACCCGAAATGATCATCTGTGCCAATGCACCTCTTGTTGTTAAGCCGGTAAAGTCTGACATCGGAATATCTAGTCCGACCCATTCAAGGCTGGATAAAGCAGGTGTCGTTGCGTCAGTAAGAACAACTTCATGTTCTACATCATCACCACCCTCAAAGACACCATTTGCACCATAATCAACCAGCTTTATCTTGAATTCTGCGGGTAAGTTCGTTGAATCAGGAGTCCAGATATCCATATGAAAATGTGTCATTGCCGAAGCGTTGATCACAGGGAATTCGATGCCGGCAAACGCAAGTCCGCTATATTTCTTGACATCATTTCCAGCGACCTGAACATCTTCAACAAGGGCATTATCCCAGATTGCAGACCACGTTGAAACGGTTACATCCGTATAAGCATTACTGAACATTGAAATGACCTGATCAGCCGGCAATGTTGGTGTAACAGCAGCTACTTCTGGTTCCGGAGTAACAGTAGTTCCAATATAGAAATAGATATTATCTACATATATTGTACCAAGTTGACCGGAAATAACCAATTGTGATAAATGACCACGAGCCATTAATCCCGCAAACGAATCCATTGGAATATCAATACTTACCCATTCGGCGGTTGCCAAAGGAGGCGTTGAAGCATCTGTAAGTGTTATTTCATGTTCGGTGTCATCACCACCGCCATATGAGCCATCATTTCCAAAATCAACCAATTTGATCTTGAATTCATTATCCGCGACAGAGTCGGGAGTCCAGATATCCATATGGAATTGCGTTTGAGTTGTTGCATCTGCAGAAAATTCAATAGCGGCATAACCTGTTGATGTATATTTCTTAACATCATTGCCCGCAACTTGAACATCTTCAACACTGGCCCAATCCCAATCGGTTGACCATGAACTGACGCTTACACCGGTATATGCATTACTGAAGATAGAGACTACTTCTCCGGCAGGAGCCGTAGGAGTGGGTGCAGCAACCAAGGGTGTTGCGACCTGTGGTTCTCTATAGAAGTAGATATTATCAACATAGACCGTTGACAAGTCACCTGCAATGATCATTTGTGACATATGACCCGTTGTTGTCAAACCGGTAAATTCACTTAGTGGAATATCCAGGCTAACCCAACCGGCTCTAAAGATACGAGGTGTGGTTGTATCCGAGAATGTCAATTCATGTTCAACATCATCGCCACCGCCACTCCAGACACCATCTGCGCCGTAATCAACGAGTTTTAGCTTGAAGATCTTGGGCAGATCGGTGGAATCGGGTGTCCAAAGATCCATATGGAAATATTCCATAGTTGAAGCATCGATGGTTGGTGTTGAAAACTCAATACCTGCAAAAGACATTCCTGTATAAAGTTTGGTCGTATCGCCTTCGATCATAACATTTGCAACATTGGCTACATCCCAGTCTGCTGACCAGGTCGTAACCGGAACATCATCATAGACGTCTGAGAAAAGCGAAATAACATCAGTTGCTGCTTCATCGGGAATCGGAGCTGCAATGAGCGGTACGGTCGGTTCTTCAGGTGAAACAACTGAATCGGCATAGAAGTAAATATTATCCAGCCATACTGTACTCAAATCACCTGAAATGATCATCTGTGCCAAATTTCCACGAGTCACAAGACCAGTGAAATCAGACATCGGAATATCAAGTCCAGCCCATTCTTCACTTGAAAGAACGGGAACCGAGCTGTTGGTAAGGGTAACTTCATGTTCTACATCATCACCACCACCATAGGCCCCGTCTGGTCCAAAATCAACTAATTTGATCTTGAAAATCTGAGCTCCATCTGTAGCATCCGGTGTCCACAGATCCATATGGAAATGCGTCATCAGGGAAGCATCTGCTGTAAATTCAATACCCGCAAAAACGAGGTTTGAATATAATTTGGTATCATTACCTGCTACACTTGTATCGGTAAGATTTGTATTATCCCAGTCTGTTGACCAAGCTGAAACCGTTACATCTGTATAGGCATCACTGTAAAGTGATACAACACTATCAGCTCCAACTGTGGGTGTAGGTGCTGCAATGCTTGGTGTAGGTATAACCACAGGACCGGTGCCATCATCGTAGAAATAGACATTGTCGACCCATACAGTTCCCAAGTCACCCGATATGATCATCTGTGAAATATGAGCTGTTGTGGTAAGATTTGTAAATTCTGATAAAGGAACATCTAAGGCAACCCACTCTTCACTTGCAAGTGCAGGTGTTGTTGAAGCGGTAAATGTAAGTTCATGTTCAACATCATCACTACCACCGTAAGCTGCATCGGCTCCGAAATCAACTAATTTGATTTTGAAAACTTCTGCTCCGTCGGTTGCATCCGGTGTCCAAATATCCAAATGGAAATGGGTCATAGCTGAAGCATCAGCTGTAAATTCGATACCTGCAAAAACAAGATCGCTGTATAATTTTACATTATCACTGGCGACTGTTGTATCGGTGACATTTGTGTTATCCCAATCGGTTGACCAGGCTGAAACTGCAACATCCGTATAGGCATCACTGTAAAGTGAAACAACACTGTCGGCACCAACTGTAGGTGTCGGAGCTGCTACCATGGGTACGGGATCAGGTTCTGGAGCGACAGTAGCACCCTCATAAAAATAGACATTGTCGACCCATACAGTTCCCAAGTCACCCGATATGATCATCTGTG
>CAYTLV010000147.1:3461-4811 GCA_964438445.1 uncultured bacterium
TCGAAATCGATGGGTGCATTTTGTGCAAAAGCTACTGTTGAGATCAACATAAGCAATGCAAGTGTTCTCATTAACTTTTTCATTTTTCCTCCATGAAATTTGATTTTATTATTATGAGAGTTTGTTAACATTTTAAAATTATACTCCTTTCGTCATCATGACTTTTAATCATCGTTCATTATGTTTTAAATTTTTCATCGCAAGTTTTGGTTGCCTGTTCTCATAGAACAATCCCCAATGTTTTTCGGCATGTTTTGGAGAAGTGTGTTCACCCCCACCCTTCCATGGTTCGTCAAAAACTTCAAACCAGTAGGTCATGACTGTGTTTTTCTTGGACCATTTGTTGATCGCTTCGAAAAAGATCTTCTGCTGAACTTCGTCGGGAGCATGATTGAACTGTGTTCCTTGAGCACCGATACCGATATCATTTTGATCGTAATCAGTTGCCCAACCGGTCTCCGCGATAACAATGTCTTTATCAGAATGAAGTATTTTAAGTTTTTTATAGACAGAATCGGTCCATGCGACGCCTTCCTCAAGTGAGATACTGTTCCAAAGGGGATGGATATGAGTTGAAATGAAATCCAGTTCATGTGCGATCTCAAGACTTTCCTCTTCCAACCAGAACTGATAATCGTCTGCAGTGGTCACAGGTTGAGAAACAACGGAACGAACCATACGGATATATTTAATCACATTCGCTTGTTCCATGCGGTGATAGGACCAGTACACGCGGGTCTCGTTACCAACGCTCACGGAACTTACTATATCCGGGTACTCGTTCGCTAGCTGAATACCCTTTGTTAGTTGTTCAAGATTTCTGAAAATTTTCGAAGGGTCACGTGTCTCGTTTTCCAGCCAGATACCCAGCATGACCTTTACCGGCAGATTATTCTCACTTATCACTTGCAGAAGCTGTTCAGTGTCCTTGTCCGCTCCATAGACGCGGATATGATGCCAATATCGGGTTAGGATATTCAGATCTTCGAGCATTTCTTCTTTTGACGGACATGCAACACGGGGCGCCTGCCCTTTGCGATAAAAACCGTAAGCGACTGCGTGCGGGACGATCTCAATGGGGCGTTCTTTTATAAAGTGTCTTTTCTCAAGCTGAATTTGTACTGTTTGCAGCGCATTTGCGGGGATTCGGATCTTGGCAAATTCATCTTTGATCTGAAGGTGATAGACAAGCGGTTTCTTAGTCGTATTCAATATCTGAACACTCAAAATGTTTTCACTATTGATCGTAGCACAAGTATGAAGATCTTCATCGCTTAAGTCATTCAATTGTCGTTCGGTTGTGACAGCATGATCACCCGGTCTGATCGTTTTGCTGAATTGGGAGAGAAT
>CAYTLV010000148.1:0-4810 GCA_964438445.1 uncultured bacterium
CATTTTGGTACACATGAACCCCTTCTACGCCTAGGCTTCGAAGGGCAGGCTTAAAACCCGCATGAATAAAGGGTCTTCACTGTACTCTTAATCCGTTGGTTCTAAGTTCCCCCGATCGTTCGGGGCTAGATGGCGTACTCTTCACTCCCCAGTAATGGGGAGTTTCGTTTTATAGATACTTTTTTGAGAGAGAAGTTTTGGGGCATTTCAAAATGCGAGGGGGAGAAAGAGAGAAGCGGAGATGGGGAGAGCGAGAGCAGAATAATGAATATTGAACACTGAACATTCGATTAACGAGTTAAACTTCGATTGTTCGGCGTTCTGAGATCAATCCAGCTTCTGATTTAAAAAAATAACAGCATATCAAAGAAAGGGGACGGTCAAGACCGTCTCCTACAAGTTCATTATAATATTCCAGATCACAGATTATCCTTCTACGCTCTACGAGCTACGCAGGACAGGCCGATCACAGATCACTTCATGAATACCATCTTTTTTGTCTCAATAAAATCACCTGCTTGCAAACTATAGAAATAGATACCTGAGCTGACATTAGAAGCATCCCAGTTTACGGAATGATATCCTGCGGGTTTAGATCCGTTAACCAGCGTTACGACTTTCTTGCCATTCATATCAAAGATCGAGAGTTCTACATTGCTGATAGCTGAAAGCTCATAACTGATAGCTGTTCTTGGATTGAACGGATTGGGATAATTCCCTTTCAAAACAAACTCTACCGGTATATCGTTTTCAGGAACTGATATAGTAATTGCATTGTCGGTATATTTTGTCTCGACATTGGCATAACTGACATCTGCAAGTGTGTAAATGTATGTATCCCCAGAAATGACCTGTTTGTCCATAAATTCATATTCATGCGGTTCACTGCTTGTCCCAGCGCCATCAATAGTACCAATGATAATATCATTGCGGTAGATCAGAAAGTGAGTATTGTTGGTTTCACTCGCCGTTTCCCAGTTCAGCGTGACGGCAGCTCTGGAATAATTCGCTGTAAAGAATACGAGTTCTATAGGTAAAGCAATTTCGGTCCCGTTTTCCCAGTTAAGAAAAGGATAACCGCCATTTAACAAGCCATTGGGAATATCCATATCCCAGTAATCATTAGTTTCTGCGTCATCATTAAGGGTGCCGGGGAAATCCCAGGCAATTGTCAAACCTTCCGTATCGGTATCGGTAAATGTGGCAATATCTTTCATTTCTTCCGTGGTTTTACCTGTACCTCCTTCACTTGAGGATAGACCAGAAGTTTCGATGTCCCAAAAGGTATTTGTGACATTTGTGCCAGACCCACCGACACAACCACTTAAATTTGCATTCGTACCGCTTACACTTCCCGTGCTGTAACAGTTAGATACCGTTGACCACGCATTTCCTATTAATCCTCCGAATTCTGATGAGGTACCATTACCTATACCGCTCACACTGCCGGTGCTATAACAGTTAGATACGTTTGTTGCACCATATCCCATCAAGCCACCAACACCATGACATCCGCTGACCCCTTCTACATTGCAGTTACTATAACAACTTGATACCACAAGAGGGCCTCGACCGATCAATCCACCCGCATAATTACTTCCGTTTACATTGCCTGAACTATAACAGTTATAAATTGTTGAACCAGGGCCATATCCGATCAATCCGCCCGTATAACGTCTACCAACAATATCAACATTAGTAACACCAAGATCTTCTATCGTGGCAAAGTTTGTCTGGCCAAATAAACCAACAAAATCCACGGAGCTACGATCAATATAGATTCCGTCAATTTTATACCCGGCACCATCATATAATCCTGTAAATTTAGTTGTAACATCACCTATAGGGCTCCAACCTTCAGGATCTTCACCATCACCATCATCCCATGAGGAAGTTTCTGATGCGTCAATATCGGCAGTTTGGATATAATACAAGGACCATCTCCCGGCATCTACAGCGATCCAATATAAATTGTTGAATGTTCCTATTTCGTAAGGGCTCTCGGAGGAACCATCACCGACCGTAGGGGCGGTAGCTGTTTTTGCAAATAATAAACTTGAACAAAAAGATAAAACTACTACCAAAATAATTGATTTTCTTAACATGATTTCCTCCTTTACACCTTTCTTATGTTGTAAAACTAAGTACTCTAAATTAGAATCTCTCGTTTCACCAATTACTAGTCTTTTGCTTAAAAATAAAGCGAGGAATTAATTCAGAAACAATATGTTCAGGAAAGACAATATTGTGCGTTAAATGGGATTTGGAATGATGTGATCTAAACTCAAATTTAATTTGATAAATATTCGCAAAGTCCAATATAATTGGAACCTCGCTTTCTTACTTTTTAATCGTTCCTTGTACGTTATCATTATGTATTTTATAAATCAAGTAAAATAAACAAATAAAAATTATATACATTATGGGGCACAGAACAAATACATCTATTTACAAATGGTCATTTAGATTTATAAATCCCGCGAAAGAGCTAGCAAAAACACCCTCAATTAATCACCAGCCATATTTTGGACCACACCTTTTTTCAATAATTAGGAAGTGTCTTTTTTAGGACGTTTTTATTTGTGGGAGAAGTTTTGGGGCATTTCAAAATGCGAGGGGGAGAAGCGGAGAGAGAGAGAGAACGGGAGCGGAATAATGAATATCGAACACTGAACATCAGAACAATCGAAGTAAATATCTAATGTTCGACCTGTCCTCCGAAGCTGCTAAATGTAGCGTAGGGAGATGTTCTGAAATCGATCCGGCTAGTGACTACTAAAAATGGAAGCACATAATAGAAAAGGGACGGTTCAGTCTACGCCAAGGCTTCGCCCGACACGGCTCGACCGTCCCCTACAATACCGAAAATAATTAATAATATCAAAATTGACTATTTCGTTAAAAGTACCTTTCTTAGATCCTTCTTCTCACCCGAAACAACCTCTACAAGATAAACACCCGAGGCATTATCACCGGCCTGCCATGTCAGTTCATGAGAACCGGCTTTTTGGAATTTATTTTCGAGTGTAGCAATCGTTTTGCCCTGCAGATCTAAGATATTCACTGTCGTTTGAGCATCTTCGGTCAAGCCATAACGGATCGTTAATTGCGGATTAAAAGGATTTGGAAACGTAGCTTGTAAACCAAATTCACCAAGAACATTTTCAGCTTCTTCTGAAACAGTGATCTCGACAACATCATGCCAAACCGTTGTGTTTGCATGATCGATGTCACCAAGGCGATATTCATAGCTACATCCCGGTAAAACATTATCATCCACCCAAGTATAATCATGCGATTCACTTGTGGTGCCATGACCTTCCAAAGTCGGATCATTATGAAAATCTGCTAAGTTTTCCCATGTACCATTAGCTGTTTTTCTCTGAATAACATAACCACTGTTTTCGGTCTCGGAAGCAGTTTCCCAGTTCAAGCGGATCGCGCCATTTTCTTCTAAGGCAGTAAAATGTGATAATTCGATGGGAAGTGCCGTTTCACCTTCGCCGGTTTTTAGTGATACACCTGCTTCATTTTCATACGCCCAGTCATGAATGGTAATTTTCATATTATCTGCATTTGTTGATACGCTCGCTCTTATCCAGCCATAGTGAGTTAAATTTGAAATTTCAAATTTAATACCAAAATACTTTTCATCTGCATTTGGTGCCCAATTTCCATATGCAGAAGCATACGCTGAAGTCGCAGTATAAAAATACCCCTTGGCAAAGTATTCACTTCCTTCCCAAGTATTCCCACTTGCAACAGAAATATCATTAGTCCGTTTAGCCACCCAAACATGTGTGACCGACACATAATTATAAGAATCCAAACCAGCAATAGTTAAGGCCGATTTTTCATAACCAGTCCACACTTCACTAGAGGAATGATTGAATTTGAAATCCTTGTAACCGTCATTATCAATATCAATTTCAAAAAACTTATTTCCTGAATTTACGATGATATCAGCCGGATCCACATAAACGATATCCCCCTTTGCGGCTGTGGGCGTTAACAACAAAGCCGCTCCGGCAAGGGCCGAGTAACCCGCGATCTTGTTTAATAATAATTTTTCTTCTAAATGCTTCATTTTCTTTTTCATGACTACCTTACTTAGGATTGATATACGATTTTAAGAACATTGCTATGGTCTGGAACAGACGACATCATTATTTATGAAGGATGAAATTAAAGGCAAATTGATAAAATTACAAGTTATTTATTTTGTATATCGTTAGTTATTAATTGGTAAGCTGTATGAATGACACACTTAACAAGTATTTAAAATCGAACATTAAGCATTCGAATTTTAATATTCACTTCAATTGTTCTCCTGCGCTTCGTAGCCGCCGGCTGGCGGAGAAGTAAAAAATGTTCATGATTCCTTATTCAGCGAGTTCAACCCCTGTATTTAATAGCACTTACACACCCTAAATAACAAAATCTCATTTCACCAGTTACATTTTGGTACATACCCTTTTTCAATAATTAGGGAGTATTTTTTTTAGGGTGTTTTATTTGTGAGAAAGGTTTTGCGGCATTTCAATATGTTAGGGGGAGAAGCGGAGAGAGGGAGAGCGGAATAATGAATATCGAACACTGAACATCAGAACAATCGAAGTAAATATCTAATGTGCGGCCTGTCCTCTGAAGCTACCAAAAGTAGCGTAGGGGGATGTTCTGAGATCAATCCCGCTTGTGACTTCTGAAAATAGAAGCACATAATAAAAAAGGGACGGTCAAAACCGTCCCCTACAAGTTCATTTTAATATTCAAGTTACAGATCACCGGTTACGGGAATAAATCTATATTT
>CAYTLV010000149.1:0-4750 GCA_964438445.1 uncultured bacterium
TACCAGTAGGCACGGAAATAGAAATGTGTGACGAAACAATTGGCATGAGAACCAACTTTAGATCAGATGCAGATATAGTTGCAGTATTTATGTCAACCCCAGATGCCTATCGAGCCTATGAGATAACCAAAAAGTTTCGGAAAAAAGGTAGGGTAACAATATTAGGTGGTTTGCACACCTGTTTTTCTCAAAACGAAGCTGTGAAAAATGCTGATACAATCATTGTCGGTGAATCGGAGGGATTGTGGGAAGAAATTATCTCTGATGTAGAAAATAGCACGCTAAAACCACTCTACAAACGCACTTCGCAGTTTGATTTAGGAGAGCTAAAGCCTTATCCAACAGATATAATACCTGTCGCAAAATACAATTGGATTTGGTCGGTTGTGGTAAGTCGCGGTTGTCCAATGCACTGCGGTTTTTGCCTTGTCCATAAATTTTTCGACAAATTTACCTTGCGTCCAATCGCACATATCGTGGAAGAATTAAATAATCTGAAAAAGCTAGGTGTTGAATGGGTAGAGTTGCATTCAGATAACCTAACTCACAATAAAAAATATGCCTTGGAGCTATTTCACGCTCTTGCTCCACTCAACATGAACTTTTATGGAGAAACAACCATCCTGATTGCAAAAGACCAAGAGTTGCTGGCTGCAGCCCAAAAGGCAGGAGTTAAGATTTTGTTGTTTGGCATTGAAACCCCTTCAGAAGATGCTCTAAAGGAACAGGGCAAAAGTTTTGTAAAGCCTGACAAAATTAAAGAATATGTGCATATTATAAAAAGTTACGGTATTGAAGTTGTGGGCGATTTTCTTTTCGGGTTTGATGCCCACGATACAACAATTTTTGACCAAACTATAACATTCATCAGAGAAGTAGGAATTGATACTGCATACCCGCATTTGATGATCCCTTTTCCCGGTTCTGAGTGCTTTAATAAACTAGATGCCGAAGGTCGTATTCTAACCAAAGACTGGTCAAAATATGATGGATCTCACACCGTTTTTACTCCTTCTCGAATGAGTGCTAAAGAGTTACAAAACGGGACATGGAAAGTATATAAAGCCACGGAAATAATGAATAAAAGCAATACGAATTCCCCCCTACCGAGCGGAGGATCTCCTTCGACTACAAAAACAAGAAAAACTTCACAAAACATAAAATGGAAAACCCTTGTAGCCTTGATATTGTTGCCACCTGCATTCTATTTCAACTTGACTAATTTCTATTTTGCGGCACTGTTTCTCTTATGGAGTGTAGAAGGAATTAAAAATCGAACCACCTTTTTTCTGGATACTATCACAAGAGAAGAGAGCCCGATACTATTCTGGTCAGTTTCAATGCTATGGATGTTTTTGGCATTGTGGAGCATGTGGTATTCTGAACCCGTGTTAAATTGTTATTATTATGGTTTTTAGCAGTCTTGTAAAACCATATCGATGGCGTTTATTATTAACACTGACACTGATTATAATAGAATCGTTGCTGGGCATTTTATTTCCATTATTCATTGGAGAAGCAATTGAAAGCATGTTGAAAAAGGATGTGTCAGGCATCATGCAATTAGGCGTATTAGGTGCATTAGTCGTTATAATTGGGGGAATCAGGCGTCTTTACGATTCACGTTTTTATGCAAAAGTATACACAAAAATGGGCGGAGAAATTGTCAATCGAATGCGACAACAAAACAACTCCATCAAGGCAGCGCGCCTTAATATGTTAGCGGAAATGGTTAAATTTGCCGAAAACCAATTCCCTGATATTATTCAACATAGTATCGGATTGATTGGGGTTATGATAATTATTGCCTTTTTGAATGTAAATATTTTTTTCGGAACGATAATCGCCGGAGTATTGGTCGTTGGCATTTATTTCCTAAGCAGCAATAAAACATTTCAATATAATTCACAGTTTAATAATGAGATGGAAGCACAAGTAACCATAATTGCTTCAAACCGTCAATCCGGGTTAAAAAATCATCTATTAAAATTGATGAAATGGAATATCAAATTATCTGACATAGAAACCATTAATTATTCTGCCAGCTGGATATTAATGATCCTATTACTCATGGCGTCGATTAGTCTTTCTGTATCCAGCGGCGTCGTTCAATATGGAGCATTGTTCGCACTGATTATGTATGTATATCAATATATTGAAAGTTTGGTTAGTCTGCCATTGTATTACCAACAATGGTTACGACTAAGAGAAATAGCACAACGAATACAAGAAATATAGTAGAAATATAGTAGAAATATAGTAGAAATATAGTAGAAATAATATGAAGTTAAGAAATCAAGATATCGATACTTATTAACGAAGTATATAATTTAAAACAGGTGTTAAAATGAAAACAAGTCAACTAATAATAATTAGCATTCTGCTGCTAAACTTTTCTTCCTGCAATGGGAAAGCTCAAAAAGCTAAGGAACAGGTGATCGAAAATAGCATTTCGCAAATGAGTATTCAAAAGACGTTCACTGATAGTACATTTACTCAATCTGGTGAAGATCGAAATACCCAGGGGACCACGGACCAAACACTCCTAAACATAATAAAAGCTGGAACGGATCAGATGAGTCCTGGTGATAGTATCATCGGTGTTTGGGAAGTAAGAAATGATTACTATCTGGCGATTTATGAAATAGAAAAATATGATGATCAATATTTCGGTAAAATTCACTATTACAATGATGGAACCACTGAGATTGAAGCCAAAAATAATAGTGAAGATTATTTTATGGATGGTGTTGCCTATCAAAACGGTGAATACACTACCGGAAAAATCTATATGCCCAATGGTACCATTTATGAAACAAAGTTCATGATTGACCACGATGTATTGACTGCTCAGATGACCATTCAAGGACAACCTTACAAAGAAGTATGGAAACGGAAAAGATATAAATAATATTATCGTAACTGTGATTCTAGCCGTATGGTTTTGGGTTTAAATGCTATATACCAATGCATACAAGTCACCATTTAGATCAAACTCACTAGATATCAACATCAAACAAAACCTTGGAAATAACAAAGAGTTGAACCTATGATACCAAATAATCCAATTTTTGCAGACCTTTCAACCTATTCACCCGATAAGTCCATAGCTTTTTATGAGAAAGTGTTCGATTGGGGGTTTATAAAAGAATATGATTATTATACTGCATATCTGAACGATGAGCCGATCGTTGGTTTGTACGAAACACCGGATAAATTCAAGCAAATGCGTATGCCTCATTTTTGGATGACTTATATTCAAGTGCAAAGTGTAGCTAAGACAGTTGAAAAGGCTCGTGCACTGGGCGGTATCATCGAATTGACCCAAGAAACAGCCAGTTTGGGAAAAGTCGCACTCATTCGTGATCCGCAAGGATCAGGGTTTACGATTTATGAAGGAAAGGCACTATGGAACACTCGTACACACAACACACCCAACACACTTATTTGGAACGAATTACATGTGTCTAATATCAACAATGTACTTCCGTTTTACTCGGGAATCTTTGACTGGAAAATCAAAATTAACCAACAAAACATTTCGCGGGTTTTCAATAGTAATAATGAACATATTGCCGATATATTAGAAATTCGGAATGAGTTGAAAGGGAAATACGAGTACTGGATTTTGAGCTTTGGCGTGAAAGAATTGGTAGCTACGAAAAAGAAGATTTTGGAAAGCGGAGGTACACTCGTTTTCGATGAAGGTAATCGCATTCTCTTTACTGACGATTCGGGACAAGCTTTTTTTTACATCACGGAAATTAAGAGTATGAATAACTAGGTGACCAGAAAGCAAATTTAGCAATTTTTCTGTTCCTCGACCCTGCCTCCCCAGTGAAAATCGCAGAACGTTGAAGGGGTCACCACCACATAATTCAAATGCATTTCTAGGGTTAATGAGGAGTTTTTCTTGTATGTCTTTCCCTGCTTTTCCTGCAAGTGATTCTATTTGTATGCATTACAGTTCAGGTCATATACGTGAAAATACCAATTACATGCGTCATTGAACCAATGAGAACACCCATGTGCCAGACAGCATGGTTATATGGTAGTTTCTCCCAAGCATAAAATATTAAACCCACTAAATAGGCAGCAGCCCCAACCAGTAACCATGTGAGCATCCCTTCGGGGACACTGAGTAAAATGGGTTTTAGGGCAAAAAAGAGTAGTCCTCCCATGAGAGCGTAATAGGGAACCGTCATTTTGTTTAATTTTCCAAAGAAAAAAAGCTCATGAATAATTCCCGCTGCAGCCATCAGCCAAACCACACCAAACAAAGTCCATCCAATAGGATTTCGCATGTAGACCAGGATCACCGGTGTGTAAGTCCCTGCGATAAGTAAATAGATGGCTGTATGGTCCAATATTCTAAATATCTGTTTGATTCTTGGTTTAGTAATACCGTGGTACATACTGGATGTCAAGTAAACCAAAAATAGAGAAACACCGAAGACGCTGAACCCAGCTATACGCCATGGATCATTTTGCCAACAGGCTATTCCAAACAGAACAGCGAGAACTCCAACACTCAGTACAGCTCCAACACGATGGGTTACACTATTAACAATTTCTTCTTTGAGCGTGTATAGGTTTTTTTGAGCTTTCTCTAACGAGGGTTCTCTAGATTTAAGTAATTTAAACAAATTCATTATAAATTTCCTTAGATGTATCTTTTATGGATGTTTTTTCTTCCCAAACACGTGCAGCTTCTTGATACTCTTTGACAAGACTATCCAATAAATCTGCC
>CAYTLV010000150.1:0-2021 GCA_964438445.1 uncultured bacterium
AACTTCAGGTGCTCTCATTACTTAATGAAACATACGGTATTACCGAACATGATTTCATTTCAGCCGATCTTGAGATCGTCCCTGCCGGGAAAAGCCGTGATGTCGGTTTGGATCGTGCTTTTATTGGGGGATACGGTCAAGATGACCGCGTTTGTTCCTACGCTTCCTTGCGTGCGGTTATTGATGCTGAAGACCCTGAAGTATCATCTTTGATCCTTCTTCTTGATAAGGAAGAGATCGGTTCTGAGGGTGCCGCGGGTGCAAATACCGTGATCGCTGAACTGGTACTTGGATATATTCTTGCTCGTCATGGATTGGATCAGTCAGCTGTGATCCGTCGCTTGCTGGCGAATGCACAATGCTTATCTGCAGATGTTAATGCAGGCGTGCATCCCGATTGGAAAGAAGTTCACGACCTTCGTAATGCAGGTTATATGAACGGTGGACTTGTAATGTCGAAATTCACCGGTGTTCGCGGAAAAGGCGGCTCCAATGAAGCTTCGGCAGAATATGTCGCACGCTTAAGAAATCTATTTGACAAAAACGGTATTATTTGGCGGGTTGCGGAATTGGGCAAGACCGATGAAGGCGGTGGCGGGACTATTGCAAAATTCATGTCTTATTATTGCATGAATGTTATTGATGCCGGTGTGCCTGTTCTTGATATGCACTCTCCTTTTGAGATCACTTCTAAAGCTGACATTTGGATGATGTATCAGGCTTTCCGCGCCTTTTTAGAGGACTAAAGTATGAAAAAATTACTTATTACCGTGATGTTGCTATTTTCAACATTCATTTATGCTGATATTTATGTAAAGGGAGTTGAACTAAATTCAACAGAAGCACACTACATAAAAGTAGAGATCGAATATAACTTGGGTAAAACATTAGCTTATATTGATTACGGACAAGATGAGCCTTTTCGCCATCGGAAAATAACTGATGAAAACAATGAAAAGCGTTATTTTATGTCAGTTGCCGATGTGTTGAATACCTTTTATGAAAATGGCTGGAAAATTGAAGAAGTGTTTATCGTTCCTTCAGGTGGAAGTGATGACGGCTCAATTTCTGGTACAAGCTATTATATTTTGGAACGCATGATAACTAAATAGAAAGGACAGAACAATGAAGTATTTTAACATGACAGTTGTTCTTTTTCTTGCAGTACTTGCAGGGTGCTCAGCACCCTCGGCCGATATTACCATTTTACACTGGAATGATTTTCACGCCCATAATACAACTTGGGTACCTACCAGTTATAATAATGACAAACATGCTGTTGGGGGATACGCGCTTTTTGATGCCTATCTTGACAGTTTGGAAAAAGTTTATCCCGGCGCCCTAAGGGTTAATGCCGGTGATGATTTTCAAGGCTCTCCCATGTGCGCTGTAACAAAAGGTTTTTCTCAGATTGAGATCCTGAATTTGGTTAAGCCCGATTTCTACACAATAGGAAATCATGAATTTGATTATTCCTGGGCGCATTTGGATTCCTTGCGTTTGAATGAAGCTAAATTTGGTATGTATGCGGCAAATTTGATCGATACAGAAACCGGAGAAAGTGCAACACCCCAATTTCGGATCTTTTTGCGAAAAGGGTATCGTTTTGCATTAATAGGATTGACCACTCCTTATCTTGATGAGTTGACCCTGCCAAAGAATCTTGAAGGTATAGAAGTTGCGGACCCAGTTGAGACAGCACAAAATCTGATCAATACACTAAAAACTCGAAATATTGATCTTTTTGTGATCGTTTCACATATAGGGATCGAAAATGACCGCAAACTTGCCGAAGCAGTTCCCGAAATTGATCTTATTATAGGTGGGCACAGCCATACATACATGCGCGAAGCTGAAAATGTGAATGGTGTTTGGATCGTCCAGGCCGATGATCATGGCCGTTATGTAGGCGTTACCAAATTTCATGTAGATGAAGGAAAAATCACAACTCTGGAGATGGATTATGTGGAAACGCTTGTGGGAAAATTGACACCTTCTCAAGACGTAGCGGAAGTCGTTAT
>CAYTLV010000150.1:2121-4728 GCA_964438445.1 uncultured bacterium
AAGCAGTTTTTAATGATACAGCAACAGGCGATTATATTGCAGAGTATACTCAGCCGGATATGACAGATACTTTGGATGGATTTGTTACTGATAATTCGGCTTTTTATACGCAAGTTCTAGAACCGGCAATTGCACCTTATTTAGATTCATTGAAAACCCTACAGAAATATCAGGCCATTAATGCGCTAACTTTGTTTATTTTTGAAAGCTATATGGACTTTTTTAGTAATGATTATGAGCATGGATTTTATCGATGGGGTGGCGATATTACAGATCGCGATCAACCGCAAACATTGGGACACACACGCTCTGATAAGCGCTATGGAATGGATTGTTCCGGTTTTGGCGTATCTCCATTTGAGGCAGCGGTTTTGCTGGGGATATTAGACTCCACTGATACCGAATCGGCTTTCTCATGGTTCGGGTTCCGCCATATTTGCCAGACAGACGAAGCTGTTTCAGACGGCGGCGGCAGAAACGGTTCAACGAATAATTTCCGTCTGGAAGTATCCGATATGACAAAAGTCGGTGAATTGATAACAACTATTTCTTCCGGTGCAAGACCGACAGATGCCCAGATGGACTTGATGCAAGCGGGGGATGTCGTGATAAAGAGTGGGCACATGGGAATATTAGTAGAGATCAATGAAGAACTTTACTTCCTTGAATCTGGCGGTTCTACGGTAGATGAAGAAGGGCTTTACACACCTTACCTTGCAATAGATGCTTTGGAAGATTTTGCCGGTTCACGCACAACGACGATACGCAGATGTTTGCCTAATAAAGAAACAAGTTCAAGCATTGCGCATTAAAGAAAAAAAACAAAGGCGATAAAATGAAACGAACACTTACAATATTTATAAGCATTTTGCTGGTACTGTTTATGGTATCATGCTCAAATAAAACCGACGAGCCACTTACTTTTGCTTACTTGGCCGATACACACATTGGAACCGCAATAGGAGCAGATGATCTTAGAAATTCCGTTAGCGATATAAATACAATGGACAACATTGATTTTATGATTCTGGCGGGTGATGCAACGGAATATGATTTTGCCGGCGAATTGGATACCGTTAAAGCAATTTTAGCTGAACTTAAAATACCTTATCATATTATTCCCGGAAATCACGAACTGAAATGGTCCGCCTCCGGAGGAGAAAAATTTAAGAAACTTTTTGGCGACGATAAATTTAATGTCGTATACAAAGGTTATCGTTTTATCGGTGTAAATCAGGGACCGCTCTTGCGTATGGGTGAAGGCTTTATCGCACGTGAAGATATCAATTGGGTACATTCGGTATTAAAGAAAATGTGGCCAAAGAAACAGCCTGTTTTTTTTGTTACGCATTATCCAATAGACCACACTGTGACCAATTCTTATGAATTTTTAGATATTATTAAACATTATAATGTTCAGGCAATTATGCATGGTCACGGCCACAGCAATCGCCTAAATGATTATTCGGATGTAACAGGAATTATGGGGCGATCAAATTTAAGTCGCGGTATGCCGGGTGGATATAATATAGTAAGTATCAAAGCTGACACGATGACATGGACAGAACGCCGTCCTGTCGCTAAAGAAAGTTTGGAGCCTTGGCTGGTTTTACCACTGAAAGATTTTGAATATACCGATTTACATGAAGCATTAAAACCCGATATGTCCGTAAACGAGAAATATCCTGAAGTTAAAATAGATTGGTCATACGATTCGGAATATTCAATTACAGCAGCGGTTGCCATGGCAGATGATAAAGTGATCTTTGGAAATCGTTCAGGAAAAGTGATTGCACTGTCTTTGGATAATGGAAAAGAATTATGGTCATATCAGACCGGTGGTCCAATCTTTACGGAACCCGCAGTCATGGACACATTGGTTTATGTGACATCAACCGACTCTTCGCTCTATTGCCTTAATAATAAGAATGGCGAAAAAGTTTGGAAATATAAAACCAAAGCGCCTATTGTCGCGCATCCTGTTGTCTATGATAATAAGGTCTATTTTGGTGGAAGCGACGGAAAATTTCGCGCTGTTAACGCAACAACAGGCAAACTGGTTTGGGATTTTATGAGTATCTCGACCTATGTAGAGACCAGGCCTTTGATCGCTGAAGGAAAAGTGATCTTTGGGGCCTGGGATACACATTTATATGCATTGGATGCACAAAAAGGAAACATGAAATGGATGTGGAAAGGTGAAAAAAGCGGATTGCTTTATTCGCCGGCAGTGGTGCATCCCGTCTATGCAAATGGAAAAGTTTTTATCGTAGCTCCCGATCGTGTTATGTCCGCAATCAATATTGAAGACGGTAAAACGGTATGGCGTTCAAACACCTTTAAAGTGAGAGAAAATATCGGTCTCTCTAAAGATGCCTCAACCGTTTATGCCAAGACAATGTGGGATATCGTCTGTGCAATTTCTACAGAAGGCGATAAGCCCGAGACCCGTTGGAGCACAGAAGCAAACTATGGTTTCGAGATCGATCCTTCAAATCCGGTTGAATATGCCGGACAGGTTTATTTTACGACTCAATTTGGCTATGTTTATTCTTTGAACGCCAAAGATGGATCAATCACATGGCAGCATCGCATTGGTTCTAATTT
>CAYTLV010000151.1:0-4673 GCA_964438445.1 uncultured bacterium
CTTCCTGGAAATATCTGTCAGATGATCCTTCTTTCATAGCGGCAAGCGAACCCATACCACGATAAACTTTATATCGTCGACCTTTATATAATTCAACTTCCCCGGGAGATTCTTTTGTACCACCAAAGAGAGACCCGATCATGACAACAGAAGCACCTGCCGCCAGAGCTTTAACCGCATCTCCGGAGTATTTGATACCACCATCAGCAATAACAGGAATACCCACTTCTTTACCTGCACGAGCACATTCCATGACAGCCGTTAACTGCGGAACACCTACGCCGGCAACCACACGGGTCGTACAAATAGAGCCTGGTCCAATACCGACTTTTACACAATCGGCACCTGCTGCTGCCAGATCTTTTGTGGCGGAATATGTTGCTACGTTGCCTGCTACCAAAGGTAAGTTCGGGTAAGTTTTTTTAATTTTTTCAACCGCTTTAAGTACTTTTTCGGAATGCCCGTGAGCTGTATCAACTGTAATAATATCCACTTTAGCTTCAACCAGGGCAGCTACACGTTCGAGGTAATCACCCGAAACACCCACGGCAGCGCCGACTCTTAATCGTCCGACTTCATCCTTGACGGCTTTAGGGTATTTCATTTTTTTACGGATATCTTTTATCGTGATCAATCCAACTAAATGACCCTTTTTATCTACTACAGGAAGTTTTTCAATACGGTGTTTTTGAAGGGGTTTAATAGCTTCTTCAAGCGTGGTTCCCATGGGTGTGGTAATCAAATTTTCAGAGGTCATATACTCGGAAACTCTTGCTTCATAATCTTTTTCTGTAATAAAACGCAGATCACGATTCGTAATAATTCCCACTAACTTACCTTTTTGTACAACGGGGACACCAGAAATATGAAAACGTGCCATCAGAGCAAGAGCTTCGCCAATGGGTTTATCCGGATCTATGGTGATAGGATTAATGATCATGCCGCTTTCAGAGCGTTTGACCTTGTCCACTTCGGCTGCCTGGCGTTCGATACTCATGTTCTTATGTATAAATCCCAAACCGCCTTCCTGAGCGATCGCGATCGCTAATTGTGCTTCTGTTACGGTATCCATGGCAGCAGAAACAAAAGGAATATTCAGTTTAATATCTTTTGTGATGTATGTTTCAGTAGATACGTCACTCGGCAAAACCTTACTGGCCGCCGGAACAATGAGAACATCATCAAAGGTAAATGCTTTCATTAGTATTTTCTCACTCTTCATGATCTATGCTCCTTTAATTCAATTAGCGGGTTAAACCCGGTCGGATTTTAATTTTTCAGATTCAATTTCGTCCAAGATCTCTTGAGTGATCCCTGTAGGATAATCTCCTGAGAAACAGGCATCACAGATAGGAAGATCTTTGTATAATTCACGCAGACCTTCTAAAGTCTGATAAACCACTTTCTCGCATCCCAAACTTTCGGCGATCTCTTCAACCGTACAATTCGCTGCTATCAATTCTTTCTTTACCGACATATCTATACCATAAATACACGGATATTTAACGGGTGGAGATGCAGAAACAAAATAGACCTCTTTTGCTCCAAATTCTTTTAGCATATGAACAATATGACGTGAGGTCGTTCCACGAACAATGGAATCATCCACCACCGCGATCTTTTTGCCTTCAATAATATCACGAATGGGGTTCAGTTTCTGGCGCACAACACGTTTGCGTAATTCTGCATTGGGTGTAATAAAGCTACGTCCCACAAAACGGTTCTTTGCCAATCCGCGCCGATAAGGGACATTGATCTCTTCCGCTAATCCCGATGCAAAAAAATAAGCCGAATTCGGGACATCAATAATAATATCAGGTTCGATCTTTGCCTCTTCGAGCCTTTCCTTTAACGCTTTTCCCATACGAACACGTTCAGAAGCCACAAGTCGATGACGAAAAACAGAATCTTCACGTGCAAAATATATATACTCAAAAACACAGAATGACGGTTTTTTACGTTTCAGTATTTTGGAATGAAGTTTGTTATCCATATCAATAAAAACAGCCTCACCGGCTTCAAGATCACGAACATAATCGTACCCCAAATAATCAAACACGCACGTTTCGGATGTGAAAATATATTTTGTGCCCCTCTCTGTCACCTTCTTGCCCATCATGAGCGGGCGAATCCCATAAGGATCGGTAAAAGCAAGAAAACCTTTACCTTTAATATAAGTAATACAAGAATAAGCGCCTTTGACAGTTTCCTGAACAAATTCAACAGTCTCATAGAGATCTTCCATTCCAATATGGGAGAGATTTTTTTCCTGGAGATAAGTGGCAAAGGTATAAAGAAGCAATTCCACATCATTGGAGGTTTCTACCATTCGATGAAAATTATCGTTGAGAACTTTTCGAAGCTTTACAAAATTGATCACATTGCCATTGTGGACCATGGCAATGCCGTAAGGATAATTGACAGCAAAAGGTTGCGCGTCAATCGCTTCAGTTGAACCGACCGTCGCATAACGCACATGACCCAGACCAACATTTCCTGCCAATTTTGATATATCGACCTTTCGGAATGCCTGAGAAACATATCCGGTCCCTTTATGCATATTAAAGCGTCCATCACTATAGGTCAATATACCCGCAGCATCCTGTCCGCGATGCTGGATCGATATGAGACCGTTCACTAATTCACTTGATACATCTTCAAATCCGCAAATTCCTAAAACGCCACACATTGAATAAGCTCTCCTTTATCTGTGCATTAGCAAATATACTTAATTTGTATCATTCACTTTTGTACAAAATTATTGTTCATTTTCAAATAGTTTTTTCAAGACTTCACTGAACATTTTATGTTCAAGTGTCAGTCCGGCTTTTTCGATCTCGCTCAGTGTTGTCATACCACTGATATCCAATTCACGTTGTTCAATAACATCTCCGGTATCCATACCTTCATCTACATAATGTACCGTGACATATGTTTTTTTAAGTTTATTTTCATAAGCCCAATCGTAACCTCCCACGCCCTGAAAAGCACGGGTATCTGCAGGATGAATATTGATAATACGTTTTTGATATGTTCGAATAAATAAAGGACTTAGTAAGCGCATGTAACCGGCAAGAATAATGTAGTCGATCTTAAGTGGTTCAAGAAAATCGATCACTTCCTTATCAAAATTCTCCCGCGTCTTGCCTTTGGATGTAATACATTCTGTGGAAACACCGACATTTTCAGCTGTTTCCAAACCCTTTGCTTTGGAATTATTAGAAAAAACAAGGACAAGTTCACACGCATCTCGCAAAATCCCGTCCCGCGTCTGACGAAGTATAGCGTCCATATTACTTCCGCGGCCCGAGATAAAGATTGCAATGCGTTTTTTCATTGTTTTATCGCTTAAATAAGTTTTTAAAGTAGCCTTCTAAGTCTCGTCGATACCGGTATCGTCCGGTCATGACCCTTTGCTCATTGATGAACGAGGCAAGATTATATTTTTGGATGACATTCATTTTATGTGATTGCCTTATGTGCAATATCAGTTCTGTAATTCATTTTTTCAAAATTGATCTTCTTGATCTCTTGGTAACAAGCATCAACGGCTTTTTTGAGATCCTTATCTTTACAAACGATATTTAATACTCGTCCACCGGAAGTCAGTAATTCATTAGCCTCTTTTTTAGTCCCTGCATGAAAGCAAAGCGTTGTATCTTTTAATTCATCCAATCCATGAATACTCTTACCTTTTTCATAAGAACCGGGATAACCGCCCGAGGTCAAAACAACATCAACAAAATAATCATCATAGAACTCAAGTTCCATTTCACCTAAAGTGCCATCGAATGATGCAAGGATCAGCTCAAGCAGATTGCTTTTTAGAGCCGGTAAAATAACTTCCGTTTCGGGATCACCAAAACGCACATTGTATTCTAGTAGTTTGGGACCATCATCATCCAGCATAATGCCGAAATAGATCACACCTTTATAATTAAAGCCTTCCGCTTCTATTCCGTTCAATGTCGGTAAGATGATGGTTTCATCAATGATATTAAGAAGTTCTTCAGTCGCCAAAGGCGCCGGACAATAAGCACCCATACCTCCGGTATTGGGACCTTTATCACCATCGTATGCAGCTTTATGGTCCTGTGAGGGTAATAAACAATTAATATTCAGTCCGTCTGTCACACCGATAATGGACAATTCCTGTCCGGTTAGTTTACTTTCGATCAGATATTCGGCATTTTCGCCGTATTTAACTTTTATATCTTCAATAGCTGAAAATGCTTCATTTTCTGAGGCACAAACATATACACCCTTGCCGGCTGCCAAGCCATCAAATTTAATAACCAGATCCCCCTTCATTTCTTTAATCAGATATGAGGGATCATCTTTGGCTGTAAATGTTTGAAAATCCGCAGTTGCTACATTGTATTTTTTCATGAATTTCTTGGAAAAAATCTTGGACCCTTCCAATTGGGCAGCTTCTTTATCCGGACCAAAAACGAGAACAGGTAGATCGTTAAAGGCATTAACAATACCATTTGCAAGCGGGACTTCAGGTCCCACTACGATCAGATTAATATCTTCTTTATTGCAAAAAGCTTTTAAAGCTTCGGTATCAGAACCATCCAGAGCAATATTATTATCTGTGCCTCCGTTACCGGGAAGGACAAATATCTTCTCAGTCAATTCAGACTGCTGAAGTTTCCAGGCTAAGGCATGTT
>CAYTLV010000152.1:0-4657 GCA_964438445.1 uncultured bacterium
AATCTTTATTTATCACACTTCGTATACCCGCACTGCACACAAAATTCACAACCATTTTCAAATTTCAGTGCCCGATTATTACACTCGGGACAAATTTTGAAGGTGTTGTTGGTTGTGGGGTCGCTCTCTTCATCAGTAATGTTATGAACACCCGGTAATTTTGTCTGGATCGGTAAATTGATTTGTTCTCCTTGCTCTGCCGTATGTAAAATACCTTCATCCCGGAAGAACTTTTCGATCACGTCGGCAACTTCTGAATAGAAGGAATGGATATATTTACCTTCTTTGAAATAACCACCATTAGGGTCGTAGATACTGCGAAGCTCTTCAAGAATGAACTGGGCATCGCCGGCACGACGGAAAATAGCGGAGATCAAACGGGTTAACACGGCATACTGTGCCGAGTGTGTCAGATCTTTGGAATTAATGAATATTTCGATCGGTCTCTTGCGACCGTATTCTATAATAAATCCGAGTGTCACATAGACATTGAACTTTACAAAAGGACTCTTGATCTTATAGACTCTGGCATCAACAACATCGGGGCGTTTTAAGGTTAATTGCTGAGGCCGTTTATCAAGATCTTTCTTTTCGATCTTTTTTTCACGGATGCGGAATTCTTTGCTGTAATTTAACATCTTACACCACCTCGATCTCTGTTGCGTCCTTTACACCCATTGTCTTGCGAAAATAGTGAAAAGGTGTCGAGAGTGTTCCGTCCTCAAGTACCATGATCTCATCACCTGTAAATTCGACCACTTCATCTTTGCCGACCTCCATTTCGAAATGTTTCTCACGGTATTCCTGAAAATCGGTTTTTTCACCTTCAACGCTCAGGATGGGAAAACGACTTCCGTCACGATAGATGGTAATACCTTTCAGACCTTTAGACCAGGCATCCAAATAGATCGAGGAAATGACTTCCGGTTCGATATCTTCCGGAAGATTGATGGTTGAAGAAATTGAGTGGTCAATATATTTTTGACAGACAGATTGGATCTTAATACGCTTTTCATGTGAAATAGCATGAGACGTTTTAAAGAAGTAACTAGGCAGGACATCTTCAAGATCAAATTCTTTTTTCACATCTTTCATCTTATCGTTCAAATTATTCAAGTCAATGTAAGCTTGTAATGTCGAGTGAAAAACCTGGAAGAACTGGTTGTCAAAAGATTCTGCGCGACGGGTATAGAATAGTGCAAACAAAGGTTCCACACCTCCACTAACACCAATATAGTTTTGCTTCCCGATTTCAAACGATTTAATAATGTTAGAGATCGAACCAGTTGGCGCAATTGATGTTAAGGCAATATTTCGCAATCCATACTGTTTGATATGGTCTTTAGTATCATCCGAAAGGGCTTCCTGAAAGAAAGGACCGCGAGCATAATCTTCATATACAAAGATATCTGAAGGGCCTTTTTCCTTCGCCAGTTCTGAGGAAGTTATATAGGCTGTATCATTAATAAAGCTCATGACTTCTTCCATGGTCTCAATACCGAGTTCAGAATCATAATCCACGCCCAATTGAAAGAACATATCTGCGATACCCATAATGCCCAAGCCGAGACGACGGGTTTCATTGGCGGCAGCACGTTGTTTTTCCAGCGGGTTCAGTATTTCATTCCATGTAACCACGTTATCCAGAAAACGGATACAGCAAGCTGTTGAAATGCGAAGTTGTTCCCAATCAATCTTTGCCCTGTGCGTAAAACCATCATTCACAAAGCGACTTAAGTTCATAGATCCCAAGTTACAGGCGCCACCATCTTCCAATGGAACTTCGGCACAAGGATTAGTGGAAATGATCGGTTTATTGACATAGTTCGATGGCGAGTATTTACTCATCTGGCTCCAAAAGATCAGCCCGGGTTCGGCAGAATGATAATTTGATTCTACAAAAAGGTTCCAAATATCACGGGCCTTTACGAGATTCCGGATCTCACCTGAAGGCTTAGACGCAAAATAAAGGAGAAAATCACCGGCATACTTGATAGCGATTTCCCAATCGTCTTTACCGATATCCATAAGATAATCACCATAAACATCTCGTTTTTGCTTATCGTTAAGATCATCTTCGCGAACCGAGCAATCAAAATGTTCTTCAAGCCAAGTATTTAATTTGTCCGTATCACCGAAACTTTCAAGCAATTCGTAATCGTTGATATCTTTACTTGGAATACCAAGAGAATAATAATAGCCGTCATCCTGAAGTGCTTCGGTCAGACGGAGTTTATGACGTTTGCGATAAACAAGAATAGTATCGCGTTTATATTCGGTTTCTTCCTCAACGGCCTTCATGAACTCATCTGAGGTCTTGATGGACGTATTTGCAAAACGGATCTGGGTGTTTTCCATGACCTGTTTTTTTAATTCGGAAAGTTGATCTTCAGTATACTTATCACTCCAGCGACATTGTTCAATGATCTGGTTGGTTACCCAATTGGGTTTTTTCTTTGCTCTAATAAAATGTTCAATATCCGGATGTTTGATATCAATGGTGAGCATCAAGGCACCACGGCGACCGGATTGACCGATCAAACCTGTGGTCATAGAGAACAGATCCATAAAGGATACGGCACCGGTAGAACTGTCGGCAGCATTATGTACAATAGAGTCACGTGGGCGCAAAGGTGAAATATCCACCCCGATGCCGCCACCATAAGAATATGTGCGCGCACATTCTGAGGCAGTTTTATAAATAGATTCTATATTGTCATGTTCAATGCCCGTCACAAAACAATTTGCAAGGGTCTTTAAACGATACAGATCACCTGCACCTGCAAGGACGCGTCCACCGGCTATCCAATGACCATTGTAAAGATCACGGTAAAAATGCTCCGCCCACTGCGTCTGTTTGATCTTGGACGTTTCCTGTGCCGCAATAAATGAAGCAATTCTTATGAATACATCTTCAGGACGATGTTCGATCTGATTTCCATCATAATCCCGCAGAAAATATTTCTTTTTATAAATGTTTTCCGCAAGTTCATTATGATTCAGATATTCGTCATGTACGGGTAAATTTCCCGCCTCAATCTCTGCTTGAAGATGTTCATATAAATTTTGGTAATTTCTTATCTTTTCTTCCCCAACCATTTTTGTGAATTTACCACGATATTTGAACATGTTATGAAAGGACATCTACAACCCCAATTTGCCTTTTGTTAAGATGTAGCTATACTATATTTAGTGTAACCAACGATGCAAATTATACAACATGTTGAAAATAAAGGCAAATCAATTTTTCAATTATTATTTCTCTTGACAACTCAATCCCAGTATTTACAGATTTTTAGACCAATAATTAATTTTTAATTTTTATCAAATATTGAGTTTCTTTCAAGTAAACATTCACCCTTATTTTTGGGTGGTTTTTAGTCGTTCAGGCTATCAGTCAAGCACTTCCAAACATTAAAAATAATTATAATGTTTTAATACACAAATTCATGGAACAAAACCGAAAAAATAACAATTTATAACATTCAAATATTACAATAAAATAATAGGACATATTTTCTTTTGAATACAGCTACTTTTTATGGCTATAACAACCACTGTTTTATCAGCTCTCTGATTAAAATTTACGTCTTACGTCTTACGTCTTACATCTTTGATTTTTTTTCTTTTGCACTTGACAACAACTAACAACTTATTTATGTTTATAGCATAACACCGAACTTTAATATCACAACCATAAATAACAGGGGTTTCTGTGGACGAAACTAATACCACGTTTAACGATGAAGAGAAAATAGCGCATTATACTATCTCTCAGCTTCATGAACTTACTTTAAAATCTTTACAGGAAATTGCACATAGGCTTGAAGTCCCGGGTGTACAGAACCTGAAAAAGCAGGAACTTGTTTTCAAGATTCTGGCATCTCAGGCAGAACGCTTGGGGCATATTTTTGAAGAAGGAATAATGGAAGTCCTTCCGGATGGTTACGGCTTTTTACGCTCTATCCGTTTTTCATATTTAAGTTCTGATTTTGATGTCTATGTGGCACCAACTCAGATCAGACGCTTTGGCTTAAAGACCGGTCACTTAGTTGCCGGTCAATTACGACCACCCAAAGAAGGCGAGAAGTTCTTTGCTCTCTTAAAGGTGGAAGCCATAAACAATCAGGATCCGGCCATGGCAAAGAGTCTTGAGTCTTTTGAGAATCTAACGCCTTTGTATCCCGAAACGCGTCTTCACCTTGAACGCTATGGCGAAAACGATCTTTCTACCCGTATTATAGATTTATTGACCCCGATCGGAAAAGGCCAGCGCGGTTTGATCACGGCTCAGCCCAAAACCGGAAAGACCATTCTTTTACAAAAAATTGCAAATTGTATTCTCGCAAACCATCCTGAAGTCATTCTAATGGTTCTACTGATCGACGAACGCCCCGAAGAGGTGACCGACATGGAACGCCATGTTGGTGCTGAAGTCGTCAGCTCTACATTTGACGAACCCCCCGAACGCCATGTACAGGTATCCGAGATGGTTCTGGAAAAATCTAAACGCCTCGTTGAGTATGGCCATGACGTTGTGATCCTTCTTGATAGTATCACTCGTCTTGGACGCGCACACAACGCGGTTGTCCCGCACTCCGGAAAAATTCTTTCCGGTGGTGTTGACAGTAACGCACTGCACAAACCAAAGCGCTTT
>CAYTLV010000153.1:0-4615 GCA_964438445.1 uncultured bacterium
CTTCTCCGACCGGTTCGACAGCTTATTCCTTATCTTCAGGAGGCCCCATCGTTGCCCCTGGGATGAATGCTTTTATTATTAACCCGATCTGCCCGCATATGCTTTCTAACCGTCCGACGGTGATTTCGGGTGATTCGAGTATTTTAATTCGTTTTAAAGAATTGGAAGATGGCTGTAAAATCACATTTGATGGGCAGCAAGATATTGCCGCTCATCAAGATACGATAATTAGAATTAAACAAGCACCCCATAAAGTCAAATTGGTTCGTTCTGTTGACAGCGATTTTTTCTCAGTGGTTAGAAATAAACTTAAATGGACACAATAAAACGTGAAGACCTTCCGGCTGGCGTCCGAACGTAGAGAGGATCTGCCGGATGGTCGAGAAAGAATGAAGAAGAAACGTGAGACGTGAGAAGATAAATTTGAAATATTAAATATGAATTTTGGTTCTTGAATCTTGATTCTTCTATCTTGAGGTGATTATGGATTATATACGACTAAAAAATATGATATTTTACGGCTATCATGGGGTAGAGGAGAGTGAAAAGATCCTGGGTGCCCGATTTGAACTTGATCTTGTTATAGGCGCCGATCTAAAAAAGGCCTCTGAATCCGACAATCTTCACGATACAATCAATTATGAAGCTATTTATCATGATATTGAAGCTATTGTTACTCATAAGAAAAAACATCTTATAGAAGCACTTGCAGGCGAAATAGCTCGTACTATCAAAGATAAATATGAAGGTATTGAGCAAATTACGGTCGTTGTTCGCAAGCCTAGCGTTCCGATCAAAGGTATTTTGGATACCGTTGAAGTAGAAATAACTTATTAACCAATAAGTAGGCATTATAATGAAAAAAATACTGACTTTTGTGATTATTTCAGCAATGTTACTTTCTTGTGTAGATAAAGAAAATAAATCATCGGCAGTAATAGGAAAAATGAGTCACACTGAAATTGACTCAATGCTTCGTGTCAATGCAGAAAACGATCTAACGATCACGGATCGCATCAATTTATACTCAGAAATGTTTCTTGAGACACCTTACAGTTGGACAGCAACGGGTGACGGTCCTTATGCTTTACTTGAGACCTATCCTTTGGTTAACTTTCAGGAAACAAACTGCATGGTCTATTGCGAACATGTCTTGGCTCTGTCAATTTCTGATTCCTGGGATAATTTCTTTAATAATCTACAGCAGATACGTTATAAGGACGGTTTGATCGGGATGAAAACTCGCAATCATTACACCATGGCAGACTGGATGCCTGAAAATAATTGGATCCTGGATGATGTATCCATAATAGTCGGTGGAGAATATACCGCATCTATGACCCGTACGATCTCTCATGAGAATTTCTTTAGAGGAAAAGGTATGGATGATCTGCGTTACATCAAACTCGATAGAAGTATCACGGTCGAATATGTACCTATGGAGCATATGACAGACGTGAAATCCAGAGTCAAAAATGGAGATATAGTTGCCATGTTGTATGCGGATAAAGACAATGTATTTTCCGCTCATATGCTGATGATCGTCGAAAAAGAGGGTGAACTGTATTTTAGGGAAGCCTCTACAACAAATTACTCCACTTTTGAAACTGAATATGATGCTTGGCTCGAATGGAAAGGTAGCTGGGAAAAGTATGCAGGTATTGCATTTATGCGTGTTAAAGAAAATATGAATAAAGAAAATGCGGTTGTATTACCCTGGAGAATTTCCGATTTGGAATCAAAATAATGAAAAAATTACTCATTGCCTTTCTTTGTATAAGTTTGCTTTTCCCGATCATGGCGGCTGAAAAAGGGAAAGTCTATTTGGTTATGGGCTCTGATACCGCTATTTGGGAAGGATTAAGTATCACTCAATATGATGGTCGATATTTTAAATCAGGATTATACTCTGACCCTTCACGTTGGGGGTATGGGGTCATGGATAGTACATTTCGAAATTCAATGAAGGATAGTTATGGTACAACGATGAAAATGACGTGGTGGATGATGGCCGGGAATGTTTTTCATCTATCAAATAATTGCAATATTCCAATTAGAAATAGCATTACACTGTACTTGATGAAAAAGTATCATTTGGATGCCTTGAACGGCTATGATGATCAGTTGACATTACATTATCATAATTATTATTGGTCAGATCCGAATGGTGATGGGGATTATAATTATAACCAAGGACTTGATTTTAGAACAAATCAAGCTGATTATGAAGAATGCTTAAGCAAATTCCTTATTGAGGATGATGTATTTCCCATTTCGTTCAGAAGCGGTTGGCATTATATGGATAACTATTGGCAAGCCTATCAGGAAAGATTTATTCCTTTTGATATGTCAAATGCCTATCCACATAAAGGTGGGGATTATGAAGAACCCACGAATAATATCATTGATTGGTCTGAATCTCCTTCAACTTTTGTGCCATATCATCCCAATGCCGAAAATTATCAGATCGAAGGTAATCTTAAACAGTGGCGTTTACGATCGATAATGTTTGGCGTCAATAATTATATACCCGAACAATTAGAGATCATGTTTCAAGAAGCAGCAAATGGTAACGACCAAATGTGCTGTTTTTGGTCGCATTTACCTCAAAATGATTTTTTACCTGCCATGCAGTATTTACATGAGCAAGCCGATACATTGTCAAAGCAATATGGCGTTGAATTTATGTACGCTAAAGATGTAGAGGCCATGCGTAATTGGATCAATCCAGAAGATACTATTGCACCAGTTCTTACAGTTAATGAGATCCTCGATGGAGATGAAATAAGATTTGAAATGAGTACAGATGGACCAATCTTTCAAACTGCCGAACCTTTTATCACAGTTAAAACAAAATATGAGACCTATGAACGCCTTGATTGCTCAATTACAGGTGAAAATCAATGGGAAACGATTAAGGGAATTCCTGCCGATGAGCTTGCAAAAGTCTCAATTGCAGTTTGTGATACTGTAGGTAATCAGGCAAAAGCACATTTGGATTATGTGCCAGATGACCTTTTCATGGATGATCAGGACAACGCTTTTGTCGAGGTATCGGGAAACTGGGCAGATTACGTTGGAGATAGAGAATTATGGAACTTGAATTCAAGGGTTTTATCTGGAGCCGGATCAGTTGTTATAGCTCCAAATATTGAAGAATCTTTAACTTACAGTGTTTTGTTTCACGGTCCCGGATCTACGACTGACTCGGCGCGAGTTATTGTAAATAACAGCAGTATTACCGATACAGTTGTATTTAATTCAAGATTATTGGGTTCAGATAAATGGCAACATGTCGGATTTTTTGATTTGGAGACAGGAACAGGTAATACAATATCTTTTGAGAATCTTGATTCAAATTTGGCAATGGGTATCGATGTCGTCCGCATTACGCCTCTTGTGGCAGATAAGAATTTTGTTATGGAAACTGATGTGATCACGTTTGGTGATATCAGTGTGAGCGATACATCAACTTATTTGTTAAAACTATCCAATATGGGAAAAGAAGAGTTGAATATCACTAATTTTTCACTTTTTGGATCAAAGATCTATTTTGATGAAACTTTTCCTATTACTTTGGGGCCAATGGAAGAAAAAGTGATTCCACTCAAATTCTACACAGATTATTTTTGCGAATACAATGATGTGCTAACTATTGAAACGGATGATCCCAGAAATTCTCTTAAATACATCCCGATTTTTGCAAATGCATCAACTTATTTCCGTTTGGTGGATAATCAGGATGCTGTTGGATATTCTGAACATGGCAGCGGGTGGTTTACATCTGTTGCGACAGCATGGTTGGCTACAAGTCGTTGTACTTACATACACTCAGATGGCTCATATGCTGACTTTACAAAAAATTTAAAGTTTAGTGGTGTATATGATATTCAATTTATAATCCCAAAAACTGTAAATGCTCACAATCATGCTGATTATATAATTCTGATCGACGGTGTGCCGCAGGATACGGTTGTTATCGATCAAAATATTAATAGTGGCCATTTTGTTTCCATTGGTGAATTTGATCTTCCGAAGGATGTAGAAGTAGCTTTGCGAATTCAGGACAATGGTGGAAATACAAATTCCGGCAGCGTTCTTAGAGCAGATGCTGTTAAATTTATATTGATCGAAGAAAAATTCGTATCATCGATCGATAATACGGGCATACCTGAAGAATTCAAATTATACCAAAATTATCCAAACCCCTTCAATCCCAGTACGCAGATTTATTTTGCTTTGCCACAACAAAGCAACGTGACCATTGATTTTTTCGATCTTCAGGGCAGAATTATCGACAAGGAAATTAAAAGAGATTTTGAAGCAGGTTATCATTATATTACTTGGTCACCGCAGGGACTTTCATCGGGAATTTATTTTTACAGAGTTCGTTCTAATGCAGGGGTTGCGGTTAATAAATGTACTTTTGTCAAATAGGAGAAAAATGTCACTAGTTGTAGTTGGTTCAATTGCTTTAGATACGGTTATTACCCCAAAGGGCAGACGAGATAATGCTGTAGGGGGTTCCGCAACTTTTTTTAGTCTGGCGGCCATACATTTTTCACCGGTAAGTATTGTGGGTGTTGTAGGAACTGATTTCCCTCAACGCGCCATA
>CAYTLV010000154.1:0-2960 GCA_964438445.1 uncultured bacterium
AACAATGAAAACATTATTGATGATAGTAAGTGTCATGGTTTTATTCGGTTGTATGTCTGTAAATCATACAGGCGTGCCCGATAAAATAAAGGCAGACTTTGATTGGGATAACCTTGAAGTTGCAGACAAAGAACGCTTACAAGAGAAATTTGGAGGCATGAGAGCGGTAGGCACAGGTCAGTATGACAAGTTAGATGGTGGTGGCATACACATTGATACCACAGCCAAACTTGAAGTGATGGGTGGCGTTGCGGACACATTTTTAAAAAGAGTATCAGATGGCGCTGGAAAGGCAGCAGGAATGTTTTAATACATTATGAAACAAATCAAAGTACAGCCATACGATAAGTATCACTACATTGTTACGGAAGATTATCCCGCAACGTTTGGTGGCATATCATTTATTGTACCAAAAGGCTTTTTAACAGACGGTAACAGCACGATATGGTCAAGGTTTTCCCCACGATACATCACAGCCTCAATCCTCCACGATTGGCTTTATTATTCTGGAGAAACTACACGGCTTGAAGCGGATCAGATATATCTACACGCCATGCAAGAATTAGGAACTAACAAAGTTTTGAGAGGTATATTTTATATTGGCGTTAGATTATTCGGGTGGATCCCGTTTAACGACTACAGAAAAAACGACATTTGAGATTACGGGAGCGCATTAATTTGCAGACGCTTTTTCATCGTCACTCCTCTCTCGTAATCTCTTTTTTGATAGGGGCTTGACAAATAGCTTTCTTTGTGGTATACTATTGCCATGATGACAAAATACTACAAAACAAAAAACTTTAATTTAGACCGCATGATAGTGCCGAAAGGCAAACAGAGTAGTATCTGTGTCAACTATCATCGGTCTTTTTTCATTTAACACAGGAGGAAGTATGAAAACCAAACTGTTAGAACTCACCAGATTACAGAATAATTTAGAATCCCTATATCAAATCACAACCGAGCTATCCGATGAAGAGGGGATTTTAGACCGAGCGTTAAAAGAAGTAGACGATTTAATCGAAAAAACGGAGGAACAAGATGAAAGATAATTATTTTAATTCAAAAGCGTTAGGCTCGTCAGCAATATCATGTCTATTGAAATCACCCCCTGCTATGTTCAAGGCACGTCACATTGACAAGACAGCAGAGTTATCCACAACAGCACTTACCATAGGTTCAGCAGTCCATTGCGCTATATTGGAACGGCTTGACTTCAATGCACGTTATATGTGCTTGCCACCTGAAATTAAACAAAGGCGTGGAAAAGCTTATGAAGCATTTTTGTTAGAGAATCCTAACGTTGAAATCCTTACTGCAAGCGATTACAAAATGTGTAGTGATATGCAGGACAGCGTTGACAACAGCGGGATAGATATTCTCTTGGGAGCGGTAGAAGTTGAGAAAGAAATCTTTTGGGAAGAAGATGGTGTTGAATGTCGTGGAAAGATAGACGCACTTTGTCAGTATGGAGGCGAGCCTGTCATGGTTGATATTAAGACAACGAAATCGGCAGATCCATTTGAGTTTGCTAAAAGCATGTACAACTTCGGATATGCCACTCAAGCCGCTCATTACTACGCAGGGGCAAAGCACAACGGGATTGATATCAAAAAATGTTTTTTGCTTGCTATTGAAAAAACTAAACCTTACTTATGCGCGCTTTATGAGATTTCAAGTGATGCAATGATTAAGGGAGAAGAGGACAGACAGAAAGCGTTGAGTATATACAGATATTGTAATGAAAACAATGAATGGTCAGGTTATGCCGGTGGAGTTATCGATTTACCTACATTCGCTTATAACAAATAAACACAGGAGGAAAGATGAAAGTCCAAGCGATACATAAAAAAGAACAAATATTACAAGATAAACTTAATGAAATATCAAACGCATCAGGTAATTTTTTATTAATGTATCATTCTCATTATGATTATCCCGTAATATCTATATCTGAGTGGTCGTCAAGTACGCCTACGAACAAGGAAGTAAATGGCGTTACATTTCATGTTGATCCGGGATGCGAAAAGAATTTTGAAGATGTTGTAAAGAAATTAAAAAGCCAAAAATTAATCTAAACACAGGAGTACAAAATGAACATTTATGAAAAATTAGCAGAAGCGAAATCAGACTTTCACAAGTTGACCTTGAAGAAAACAGGAAAAAACAAGTTTGCGGGATATGTATATTTTGAACTTGCCGACTTTGTTCAGCCGTTGATAACAATCTTTGCCAAGCACAAGTTGACAACAATATTTGATTTTGGAACTGAAAAGGCTTGCTTGACATTGATTGATTGTGAAAAGCCAGAGGATAGAATTTTTACGACTTGTGCTGTAAGCGAAGTAAATATGAAAGGCTGTCAACCTGTACAGAATTTGGGAGCGGTAATGACTTACACTCGGAGGTATCTATTTGTCAATCTTATGGACATAATCGAGCAAGATATAGTTGACAGTCAACCACCTGCTCAACCCGTCAAAGTTCTGACCAAAGAAGAAATCGAAAAGAAAGCGATACTTAAAGAAGTATACGCAGATTTCAAGTTGCTATCCAAGAAAGAGCAGGACGCGATAAAACGTGCTGCAGGTAAATCGTCAACTTCCATGAGCATTGATGAATTGCGCGGTTTTGCTGTTGCGATAGCAGAATCTCTTGCGAAAGAAACCGATGACAAAGCGAAAGAAGCTGCTGATAAACTCTTTAACAAGTAGGAGGATATTATGAAAAGAAAAACAGAATGGTATGGCATAAAATTTATTGCGGAAGATGATAATGATTTGAAAATCCTCGACACGTTGTATAATGCATCAAAGCCAATTGCAAGCGAGTTTTATGATGATGGGGATATGGAAACAACATTTGAAAAAGGGATATTAACGGCACTGTTTTTTAACCGATAGGGGGATATTATGAAAGACCATGCTGATAAAATTAGCAAGAACTCTCGCAGACTGGAT
>CAYTLV010000154.1:3060-4578 GCA_964438445.1 uncultured bacterium
GGATATTATGAAAGACCATGCTGATAAAATTAGCAAGAACTCTCGCAGACTGGATGCGGTTTGGCGGGAAATATCGAGATTGAAACGTCAGATAAAGAAATTAACAACACAACAAAGGAAAAATTATGAATGACATGATTGAATTAGGCGGACTGTGGAGTGGCAAAGACAAGAACGGCAACAGTATGATGAGCGGATATTTGGGTAACGCCAAGTTGCTTATATTTAAGAATACTTTTAAAGATGCTAAAAATCAGCCTGATTACCGCCTATTCGTAACGAAAAAAGAGCGTAAGGATGAAGCAAATGGCAAAGCGTATCGAGAAAAAACTCCGGCACCAGTAGCTGACGAAAACGCAGACATCCCATTCTAAATTTAACGGGGGAGCAATCCCCCACAACTTAAAAGGAGGACAAATGAAACCGACACAAGCAATTTTTGATGGATATTCACCAAGAAAAGACGGCAGTATGAGTTTGCGATTTATTACGCAAGACATAACGCCAGAAGAAAAGTTTGTTATACTCCAGAGTTATAATACATTTGGGTGGTTATTATTCCAAGAAAAAGCGATTCAAGAAGCCGATATACCTAAAGCCGATCCAGACGATACAAGTAAATCTCCTTCACAAAGGTTGAGAGCGGTATTGTTTGTGTTATGGAAGCAAGGAAACCAGCTTGACAACTTTGAAGTTTTTTATAGGCAGATGTTAGAGAAGTTTATTGACCATATAAAAGGCAAATTGGAGGACAGATGACCCATTGGACAAGCGCAGACCTTACAGCGTATAATAACCGCTGTAGGATAGCCAAAACGGAAGAGTTATCCAAAAGCGATAGTAAGCATAGGGTTGATAAAGAAGATGCTACATACGACCTTGAGAAAGACCTTATGTTTGACTGTAATATCTATTTTAACAGGCTCAAGGATATGGGTAGAATATTAGATTTCGTGCATATCAATGACTCAAGAGGGGAAAAACCCGACATTCCCGATTATCTGATCTTACTACCACACAATAAGATAATATTCATTGAGTGCAAATCAGCTAAAGGCAAATTGTCTAAAGGACAAAAAGAGTGGATAAAACGTGCTGCAGGTATGGACATAGAAATTCACGTTTGCAAATCAATGGAAAGCGTAATTGAAGTAGTATCACCATTAACAAAGGAGGACTTATGAATGATAATACATTAATTATAAAATACACTTCCAAGTTTTCGAAGGGTATGGAGTTAGCGATTGATGACCTATTGATTAACTACGGCTTCGGCTTTATTTCATCGGGTCAGAACTTGAATTCCAGTGTTAGAGAGATAACGTATATCAAACGTGTAATAACACAGGAGGAAGTATGAAATTCGCTAAAACATTATTTCGTGACACCCTTATCGACTATTGCAACAAGTTCACCGAGCCACTTACTTTGAAGCAAGCGGCAGAGGTTTTACGAGATCTTAGAAAGTACGATTCTGAAATAGATGAATATACCGAACCATCTTTGGAGGAATTTTAC
>CAYTLV010000155.1:0-4547 GCA_964438445.1 uncultured bacterium
ATAAATGCCTCCTGAAAGTCCCAGTTATTCTGTCCGGATATTGCTCCATAAGTACAATAACTTTTAACTTTGAACGATGTATTTTCACCAAACGTTGAAAGAAGTTCTAGTTTTAATCTAGTTTCAGCCATATCTAGCTCATTTGGCGATTGACTAAATACTTTTACCCATTCTCTGAGACTTCCACGGAGTTCGTAGGATTGGGCAACGGCCTCGCTTGAAAATACAAATAATATGACCTGCACTAGCGATAATAAAAATAATCGTCTCATAAAATACCTTTACTCTTTATTAATTAATTCTGGTCAAATAATTACTCTTGAACACTTTTTCATCCAGCCCAGTGTCAACCATTATTTCTTCGAAAATTATTTCTGTCTTATGTTTTGTTTTTAGGTTTTCCATAGTGACACTGTTTGGTACCCAGTATTTTTCAACATTTATCATCTCTACGATTTTCACTTTTTTAAGATTGCCTTTCTTGTCGAAATATTCTTCTTTTAAATCGATATAATCTTCCTTCCAGATCCAGGATACAATTTTAGAATAATCGGTGATAACATCTTTGCCAGGCATGCTTTCTACAACCCAGCAAGATTTACCATTAATTTCTTCTTCTTTTATTAATTGGTAATTGTAATCTTTAAGTTTTCGATTGCCCATATCCTCAAAGGTGAAATCAGTACCCATAAACGAGCCTTTCTTGGTATGGGAAGCAATTCGTCGTACTTTGCCAAATGCTGGAAGATAAATCCACATATCGTCGTCCCGATCATCGTAAGACATACGAAGGAAACTGGTGCCCTTGACATCTGACGGCTTTAGAAACCACATAATTTGTTTATCATCACTCATGCGATATGTTTTTAGGAGTCTTGTTCTTACTTTTCCGTTTTTATCAATCATATTCATAGTCATTTGACTGGTCATATCTAACGGAATTGTTCGGTTATCCCAATGCTCAATAATTTGATACGCTGTTAACTTCTCTTGTGCTTTGACCTCATTAAAAGTTTGCATAACAGCAAATAACGCTAGTCCCAACATCATTGTGATAATCTTTTTCATAGTATGATCCTTTATTTTGTTTTTATAAAAGTTAACGATGCTGCTAAAATAGTTAAGGCCCCCACCGCGCATACTATCATTGTTAAGGCAATTAATAATCCCATAAAACGCAGTGGCATCAAATTAGAAAAAGCCAATACTAGAAAACCAAATCCGGTAGCGGTGGCATTGAACAATATCGGCCGGCCGACCGTACGGATGGTATTAACAATGGCTGTGTTTGGTTCATTTGTATTTCTCTCAATTTGAAATCTTGAAATAAAATGGAAGCAAAAGTCGACACCAATCCCGATAACAATGCTGGCTGCCATGGCAGTTGGTATGCTCAAATCAATGCCTGCAAATCCCATTAATCCGAAATTGAAAACAATGGTCACTACAATCGGTATTATTGCCATAATCCCTATCTTCCATGAGCGGTACGTTAACCAAGCTAGCAAAAAAACGATTGCTAAGGCAAAAATCAATGCTCTGCCAACAGACACAGCGACTAACTGAACCAATTCTTTTAGAAATAATGAATACCCGGTGAATCTGATTTCTATATTATTTTTAAACTCTGTATTACAATACTCCTCTACTGCATTGGCGATTTCTGCAATACGCTTGGTACTTGCCGATTTCATCATTGCGATGACCTGGGCATTTTCGAAACTGTTATCAACAAATTGTTCGAAATCTTCCGGACTACCGGACATATTGTAAAGTAAAATCGCCTGAGCCACCGCCTCTCTACTTTCAGGGATCTTTTCAAACTGAGAATTGTCTGCATTCAACACGCGATTAAGTCTTTTAACAATCGTCGCCAATGAAACAGTTGAACCAGTTTCTGGAAATTGTTCAAGGCGTTGTTGCACTCTATCCATGGCTAACAACACTTCCGGACTTTCAATGTCTCCCTTGAAAAGGATATTCATGTTAATGGAACCGCTGAGATGCTCATTAACTTTTTCATCGGCTTGTCGTATAGGGCTGGATTCCGGGAAAAACGTAATCGGGTTCATTTCCAGATTGACAAGCGGTATTCCAAAAGCGAAAATAATAGTGATTAGAATACCCACGGCAATGACAGCATAACGATATCTAAGAACAATATTAGCAACACGGGTTAGCAGACGATCTAACAATGCGGATTTTTTTTGTATCTTCTTTTTTTTGGGAACCGGCAAAAGTATCAAAATTGCTGGAATCATGGTCATCGTAAAAAACATTACCATGAATACTCCAAATGCAATAACGATTGCAAAATTAAAAAATACCGGTAAGGGAGAGGTCGCCAGCGACAGAAATCCAGCCAAAGTTGTCACACCCGCCATTAAGACCGGTGTGCCTACATTGTGGATTGCCATAGTAAGCGCTTCTCTATTGTCCTGGATCTTGGATAGTTCTTCATAATAAGCAGCGACTACATGAATTCCATAAGCGATACCCACCGCAACAAGCATCACTGGCATCACGTTGTTGACCATCATAAATGGTTTATCAAGATGCCCCATTAAACCAATCATGGAAACAACCCCCATAATTGTTGAAAGCAGGGGTAGAAAAACACCTGACAACGTCCGAAAGCTTAAATATAAAAGAATAATGGCAACAATCAGTACGAATGGCATCAATCTTTGCATATCTGCTTTTATATTTTTTGTTGATTCCGCTTGTACCGCCGGCGTCCCGCCTAAGTATATTTTCTCCGGTCCTTCCAATCTGCCCGTTAATTGACGTACTTCTTCGTAGATGGCCATCGTTTCCGCACTTTCGTCCATCACAGCAAGAATTGTAGCATATTTGCCATTTTGAGAAACTATTGTACCGACGAATAGAGAATCAGCGAAGAATGTTTTCTTTAGTTCTCTGATATCATCTTCGGTTTTGGGAACTTCTTCCAAATACGGGGTAACTTCCAGACCCCATTCTTCGCCTTTAATCTGCTTAGCATTGGCAAGGCTGGTAACGCGTATAACGCCGGGTAAGGCGTCCAACGAATCGGTTATTGCAATGATCTTTGCCAGTGTTCCCTTGTTGAAAATGGTTTGCTCTTCGTTACCGATGGTCACCAGCAAGACGTCAGATCCACCGAAAATATCTTCCAGCTCATTTAGCACCAGTCTGGCCGGCAAATTTTTTGGAAGCATTTCTTTGACATCATCATCGATACGTATTTTTCGTATCCCCGAAGCCAGTAAAATAGTAATTATAAGAGAACAAATAATGACAGTTTTTGGATATGTAAGTACGTATTTGGCTATTTTTTCATTCATGATTCCCACTCTCGATTATAAAAAATTATTGTTATCGGTTTTACTCTGGTCTACTAACAAGACCATAAAGTATTAAATCTACCAGACTTTCCTGTCGTTCATTTAAAAACACCTCTTCATCGATCGAATCAAGCCCGAGCATGATTTCCATTATAGGTTTTCCTATAAAATAAATTATAGTTAGGCCAATTATGCTAATGGCTGTTTGCTTTACATCGATAGTCCGATATACTTTTTTTGAAATACCTTCCTGCAATAAATCTAAGAATTTTTCAGGACGGATAAAATCATGTTCAGCCTTGAGAAGCCTAATTACATATTGTAAATCCTCAGTCTCATTGGCTAGGGCGTTTTTAATAATCCTGGTGTAAAAAGGATTATCCGAATAAAATTTGGAAAATAATCTTATAATTGTTTCAATATTCTTGATATGATCTTCTTTTTCAGACTGGACTTTTTCAATTTCATTGAACAAATATTTAAAATTTTCAAAATAGATTTTCTTTAAAACATCCCGGTAAAGATTTTCCTTGCTGGTATGATAATAGTAAACAGCGGATTTATTAACACCGGCTTTTTGGGCAATTTCTTCCATACGTGCCCCGTGTTTACCTTTTTGGGAAAATATTTCTATTGCTGCTGTAAGTATCTTTTCTTTGCTATTCATAGTACCCTTAGTTTAAGTAATTAGTATAATAAAAGTAAACTAAATAGTTTGACCATAACGTTAAACTATCTAGTTTAACATTTTTTAATGATTTTATCTGGACACAAGTGGACAGTAATGGACAGAAGTGTAGCACTGTTGTAGCACACTTTGAAAATCTCTCCTCGTATCGCGCTGTCTTCACACGGCAGAGGTCACCTGTTCGAGCCAGGTATCGCTCACGACGAGAAACCCCGTTTCAAGACGGGATTTTGTGTTTGTTGGGAGTCCTTTGATTCAGTCAATCATAATCAAATAAAGTCAAATAATACTGCATTGTGGATACACTTTCTGTGTAGACAGAACTGTTAAAAGAAGTGTCTTGCTAAGAAAGAATTGCTATGTAGCATTGCCCTGACAAGGCAGAGCCGATAACTTTAACTTACAAATCCCCAATAACCAAATAGTAAACCAAAGCATAACATAAAGATTCCCCACAAACGGGAATGCTTGTAGTATCTTGAGAAAAAGAAGAGAATTTTTGGAAATACAACCATAACCAATCCTCCTAAAAG
>CAYTLV010000156.1:0-1854 GCA_964438445.1 uncultured bacterium
CTTTATCGATAGCAGTCGATCCTGGCATATTCGCTCCGACTTCCATCATCTTTTCATTCACGTAGTCAGCGACTTTGTGAATGAATTCCGGATCTTTCCCTTTGAGGGGAAACTCCTGGCCATAAATAGTGACTCTTAAGGGTTTATCCTCCGGAAATTCCATTTCCACGGTATTGGGGTCGGGGTCATACTTCTGCATGGTCGATCCACTCCGATATTTGTGCCAACTTCTCGGTAACACGGTCCACCTGACTTTTGCTTAACGCAGATGTATCATTACCGGCAGTTCCCTGCTGTTTTAAAAGAACATCGAGGGTTTGGTGTATTTTTTTTTCTAAAAGTTCAAAAGAGCTGATATCCATTACCTTAACTGAGCTCCATATTGATTCTTTAACCGTTCAAATAACTTATTCATCACATCGTCAACGACTTCGTCCTTCAGAGTTTTTTCAGCACTTCTGAATTCCAAGCGAAGAGACAATGCCTTTTTATCTTTACCAAGTTTCTCATCGTCAATGTACACATCATATAGCACAAGGTCAACGAGATATTTGCCTCCGTTTTGTTTTATCTCATTAAAAATGCCGGCTGCTTTGGATGTTTTATCCATGACCAAAGACATATCGCGAAAGATCGAAGGAAATTGTGGGATCGGGTCATATTGTTTTTTGACATTGTACCATTTAAACAACTTCCCTACCTGTAATTCCATGACAACAAGCGGATACTGCAATTGCAATTTCTCAAATTGTTCCATTTTGTATTGACCGATCTTTCCGACAACGGCTTTTTTAACAACTATATCATATAATATTTCAAATTCGTCCCGATTAGTATTCTCTTTGAGCTTATAATTAAAATTCAAACTTCCAAGAAGATGCTCAAGAATACCCTTCATGTAAAAAATATCGGCAGCTTTATCTTCGCCTGTCCAATTAAGTCCAAAAACAGGAGCCGAACAAAGAACTCCAAGATTATAATGCTCAAGCGCATGAGTGTCGGTATAGTCATTTTTTTCAATAACATTCGCAAGTTCGAACAAGCGAATATTATTGCGTTTCTTTAATGCGTTTAAACGCAAAGAGCCTAAAAGTGGTTGGATCATGTCCGTACGGAGCATGTTCATTTCGGCCGACAATGGATTTAATATCCTTAAGGGTGTATAAGCCCAGATTCCTGAAGTTGCGACCGTCTCATTGACCAGAGAGTTGTTTACTGCCTCATGCATACCATATCCGACAAAGAAATTCCTCATGTCCGTTAAAAAAGGATGGAATTTATCATATTCTTCAGCGACAGAAATGGTCATTCTGTTTATTGAAGGGATTTTATCAAGATTATTAACGCGCAAAACCTCTTCCACAAGATCGATCTCTCGTTCCACATCGGGACGAAAAGTCGGGATTGTGACCGTTAAGGTATTATCTTCGTCTTTTGTGACCTCAAATTCCAGTCGTTCAAGAGTAGTTTTACATTCTTCTTTTGATATTTCAATACCTGTAACACGTTTGACATGGTCAATGCGTAATTCGGCAGTTTTTGCTGTGATAGGCTCAGGGTAAATATCGATCATCCCTTTTGCCAGTGTACCACCGGCAAGTTCAAGAATAAGCGAAGCAAGACGATCCTGGGCATAGACAAGTGTTTCGTTGGGATCCGTACCCCGTTCAAAGCGTTTCGAAGCGTCTGTCGGCAACTGCTGTTGTTTCGATCCTTTACGGATCACAGCCGGTGCAAAATAGGCACTTTCAATAAGGACATTGACCGTAGAATCACTAACTTCGGATTCTGTTCCACCCATGATACCGGCAAGAGCTATCGCTGATTTGCCGTCACAGATCAAGAGCATATCTT
>CAYTLV010000156.1:1954-4542 GCA_964438445.1 uncultured bacterium
ATCTCACGGGCAACACCCCAGTGTGACATCGCATCCGGACGATTTGCGGTAATATCAATATCTAAAATTTTGGATGATGTAAAATAGTCGTCATAAGGTGTTCCAACTTTATGTTCACCTTCAAGTACAATGATCCCGGTATGATTGCCACCGAGTCCGAGTTCATCTTCGGCACATATCATGCCCTCAGATGGTTCTCCGCGAAGTTTTGCGTTTTTGATTTTGAAATCAGGTGTCAATTGAGTACCCACTGTGGCAACCGGCACAAATTGACCGGCATCGACATTAGGTGCTCCGCAAACAATATTCAGAACTTCTTCCCTACCCACGTCAACCTTACAAACTGATAATGTATCGGCATTGGAGTGGGCTTTTTTTTCTAAAACTTTTCCAACAACTACACCTTGAGGTATGCTTTTGCCAACTTCTTTGACAACGCATTCCAGCCCGGCAATTGTCAGTTTATCCGCCAGTTCCTCCAGCGGCATATCAATATCAATGTAATCTTTTAACCAATCTATCGAAACAATCATTTTTTTCTTCCAAATTTAGAACTGTCTCAAAAATTCCACATCATTTTCAAACAAGGTACGGATATCATTGATCCCCAAACGCATCATGACCATACGTTCTACTCCCAGACCAAAAGCATAACCCGTATATTTTTCAGGATCATAATTAACCGCTTTCATGACATTGGGATCTACCATACCGCAACCCATGATCTCCAACCAACCGGTGTTTTTACAAACACGGCATCCTTTTCCACCACAAAGGAAACAGGATACATCGATCTCTGCTGAGGGTTCGGTAAAGGGGAAATAAGAGGTGCGGAATTTGATCTTTACATCTTTGCCGTAATACATGCGACAGAATAACTCAATAGTGCCTTTTAGATCAGCAAAAGTAATATCGGTATCGATATAGAGACCTTCTATCTGATGAAATAGACAATATGATCGTGCGGATATAGCTTCATTACGAAATACACGTCCCGGTGCAACAATTCGAACGGGAGGTTCATGTTTGGACATATAGCGTGTTTGTACCGGTGAAGTATGCGTTCTTAAAATGCCGCCACCTTCGGTATAGAAGGTATCTTGCATATCTCGGGCAGGGTGGTTCGGAGGGAAATTTAGAGATTCAAAATTGAACCAATCTGTTTCGACTTCCGGACCATAGGCAATATCAAATCCCAAACGCTGAAAGATAGATAACATATCATCAATTGCTTGGGTTAAAGGGTGTCTTGAACCTTTAGGCATTGAATAACCCGGTAAGGTATAGTCAACCCATTCCTTTTTTGAAGTACTTGAAGTAAACTCAGAAACTTTTGCATCAAAATTAGATTGTAGTTCAATCTTGAGTTTATTAAGCAATTGACCAACATTTTTTCTCTCTTCAGCAGGTATTTCTCCCATCATAGAAAAAAGACCGGCTACTTTACCTTTCCTCCCGAGAAAAGTATTTTTTATCTCTTCAAGGGCAAGAGGCTCTTGGACTTTGGCAAGTGCTTCTTTAAACTGCTTCTGAACTTCGAGTATGGTATCTTTGATCATATCGCAATTTTTTCATATTTATCGCCCATCATTCCGGTAGTTACCGGAAGGGCATGGTTATTATCTTTTCAGCTGAATTATTTCTTTACTGTTTCGACCAACTTTGCAAATGCTTCAGGCTGATGTATAGCCATTTCGCTCAGCTGTTTACGATTAATCGCCACACCCTTTTCATCCAGTAGATGAATGAAGCGCGAATAACTTAATCCATGTTGTCGAACAGCAGCATTGATACGTGTGATCCATAATCTACGAAAATCGCGTTTTTTCTGACGACGATCCCGATAGGCATAAAGCCAACCGCGTTCTACAGCTTCTTTTGCAGTTCTAAATAATTTGCGGCGTGCGCCGAATTGTCCTTTTGCAAGCTTAATGATCTTGCGATGTCTTCTATGTCTTGGTACAGAACTATTTGCTCTTGGCATGTTTTTTCTCCTTTAAAGCCAGCTAGATTATAAACCTAGCATTCCATTTACGCGTTTACGATCTGCGGATGAAATCCCGGTCTGCTGACGCAGTTTACGGATCCGCTTTGTGCTCTTCTTAGTCAAAATATGACTAGCGTAGGCTTTCTTTCTTTTAATTCTGCCTGAACCGGTTACCTTGAACCGTTTAGCTGCACCACGATTTGTTTTCATCTTGGGCATGAATGTCTCCTTACTTTTTGGCGGCGAGATAAGCCGTGAGAAAGCGCCCTTCTTGTTTGGGGGCTTTGTCGATCTTTGCAACATCTTCAAGATGCGAAATCACCTTGTTCAAGGTATCACGTCCCATTTCTTGGTGGGCCATTTCCCGACCTCGGAACATTACTGATATCTTTACCCTATCACCTTCTTCCACAAACTCCCGGATCTTGCGAACCTTGGTTTCAATGTCGTGGGTGTCAGTGTGGGGGCGAAATCTAACTTCTTTTACGGTAATGATGTGCTGTTTTTTCTTGTTGATCTTCTCGCGCTTTTGTTGTTCGTACTTGTACTTACCGTAATCTATGACCTTACATACGGGGGGATTTGCATTGGGTGAAATATC
>CAYTLV010000157.1:0-4451 GCA_964438445.1 uncultured bacterium
TTGATTATGTCTATCCGCCCGATCGCGGGATCGTGCATTGTCTCCCACGGCGTACGGGCGAGTGTGGGTCCTATAGCCTGATCTTTACCGCGCTCTGCCGGAGCGTGGGGATCCCGGCACGGGTTGCGAACGGACACTGGTGCTGTGCGCCGAAAAAGAACTACCATGTATGGAACGAATTCTACCTCCCCGACTATGGATGGATTCCGGCGGATGCCACGGATGGTCGGATCACAGGTGACACGCCCAGCAAACTTGCAGGTAAGGGCGATTCTATGTATTATTTTGGAAATCTGGACAGTGGACGGTTCATCTCAAGTAAGGGGACATCCATTCAGCTATATCCTTCCCCGGACTGGCATGCCTGGGGTTTGAATGACGAAAATCGTAACCCGATCTTTTTCCAGACAGCCGCTGCGATCTATGCCAATATTACGGCAGAACGGTTCAAGATGGATATCACTGTCGTAAAGGGAAATGACGTACTTTGGTAAACTACACTAACTCCCACACTCCGCACCCCTTACACCCTTACACCCTACACCTTACATCTTACCACACGCCTCTTTTAAAATATCGCAAAAAACAAATAGTCCAAAAAAAATAATTGAAAGGTCATATATGAAATATATCTTCTTTACCGGCGCAACATCCGGACTGGGAAAAGCGGCTACGTTTCAAATGGCCGCGGAAGGCGCTGTGGTTATTGCTACCTGTCGCAATTCCGAGAAGGGTGGTGATCTTCTTGAAGATTATCGCCAAAAACATCCTAAAGGCAAAGGGCGTATCGAATTGATCGAATGTAATCTTGCTTCGTTTGAATCTATCGATATGGCTTGCGAGGAGGTGTTGGATAGTTACGATCATTTGGATGTGATCATTAATAACGCTGGGATCATGGATGGGGAACACAAAAAGAGCCGGGATAAGATCGAAATGACCTGGCAAGTTAACTTGCTGGCGCCCGTACTGATCACACACTTATTGCTTCCCGCCTTTAAAAAAACACTGGAACCTAAAGTGATCTTTACGTCCTCGAATTTCCATATTGGAAAAGTTGACCTAAAAGATCCCGAATTCAAACATAAACGATACATCTCTTGGCAGGCTTATCGGCAGTCCAAGCTTGGACTTATCCTAATTACACGCCTTTTGGCTCATCGATTTACTGAGGATAATATCGGATTTTACGCCCAGCATCCCGGGGTGGTCAATACGGATATCAGCCGTTCATCGGTCGGTTTGCTAAAATTCATGTTAAACATGATAGGCCTTTCACCTGAAAAAGGTGCGGAAACGTTATTGTATCTTGCTCGGACCTCAAATGAAGATCTCATTTCCGGTGAATATTATACCAAATCACATGTCGCCAAAATTACCAACGAATCTTACGATCTTGAAATGGCGGAGAAATTGTTATCGCTTATTAAGAAGTATTTAAAGAAATATATCACGGAATCATCTTTGATCTTTCCGTAGAATACATCTCACAAAGACACAAAGACCACAAAGGCACAAAAGGGTATAAAGCTGTAAGAAATAAGGACGCCGATCCTCGCGGGGTCCCGTTAGGGAGACCTCTTGAGTGATGAGATATAAACGTAGGGGCTCGACATGTCGAGCCCGTTTATTTTGAGCGTTAATATTTGTGAGAATCAAATTCTCTGAGAGATCCTGATCCGTCAGCTGACGGACAGGATGACGACCTTAGACTGTCATCTCGACCGGAGCGCAGCGTAGTGGAGAGATCTCAAACTACAGAATATTATGAAATGATCTATAATTTTATCAAGGAAATCTTATTGATAAAAATATTTTGTAAAAAGTATTTCTAATAGTGAGGTTCAGCAAAGTAGGATAACTGACATTTTATTTTTCTATGTAATTTGAGATCCCTCGACTACGCTCGGGATGACATATTAATTTACATTTAATAATTTTTCTGTGTAATTTGCGCCTGCCGGGCGTAGCTCGCAGAGCGAAGACTGGAAATCTGTGGTTTTGTTACGTCTTATGATCCGCTAGCTAGGGCGTTAGGAAGAGCAAGCAGTTCATGCTGCATTACAAAAAGCCTTATTATCTCTTCTTTGTGGCTTTGTGATCTTCGTGCCTTTGTGTGAGGTCTTCACGATTTTATACTCGTTACACTACTGTTTCTCTAATTCCAGCGGTCCTGTTGTCTGGGTAGGTAAGATTCGCGTAAAATTCAGGGTAGTAGCAGTGAGCAATTCATAACGGTAGATAGACACAGAGACACTATCGGGATTTACCGTGAATTGATACAGGCTATCCGTAATGATCTCGACAACATTGTCATCGGCATACATGCTGCTAATGTTAGCTGCGGTGTAGATTCCTCTTACGGTAATAGTGTGCGCGGTAAAAATGTAAATATTTTCTAGTGTAGTGTCCTGCCAGGTTCCCCGTATCCACCCGGGAGGTGAGAAGCTTCCATCCGAGGATTCGAGTCCCAGACAGCCGGTAAACAATACGGCAAAGCAGAAAGCAAGACAGATGAACAAAAAGGTCTTTTTCATGATGGGTTCCTTTACTTAAAGTGTAACAATAAGTTTGTTTGACAAGTCCGTTTAAGATAAATATAATTAATAAACCATTTTATAATTTATAGACTGTAATAACAAGAATAAAAATATGCTCCATTAATTGTCGTTTTAATCTCAATTTCATTCTTTCTAATGATGCGATCATGATATTCTGCTTCATGGATTAATTTAGAAGAGGTCGTTTTGAAGGCGCCGATGATATGCGATAAATCCAATCTATTTTGATGATTATGATCCAAATGTACGGGAGGCTCTAGAGCCTCCCTAGGCATAGAGGGCGACTCGAGAGTCGCCCGTACATCTAATTGGGAATCATGGAGGCTTTTGCCTGATCTATCTAATTGGGAATCATGGAGGATTTTGCCTGATCCATCTAATTGAGCATCAGGAAGAATTCTTATAATCCCATGAAAATGATCCGGCATGATAATATATTCATCCATCAAAATATGATCATATCGCAAGAAAATCCATTTCCATTGTTCATCAATGATCTTGCCGATCTCATATAGAATAATTTTTCCATCCAATATCTTGCAAAATGGATATTTCCGATCATGGGGCTCGATCGTCACAAAATACCGTCCTTCCTTGCAATAATCGTATCCCTTTAATCTGATAATTTTGCGTGTTCTCATGCTGGAATTTATAAGATGAATCTGACATATAAAAATCATCGGCAGGGATCTGTGGCTGAGGTCACACTTTCATATACTTTCCAGATTCTTTTTGTTTTCGACATTAATACAAAAGAAAAGAATGAACTGGTCGCAAAATGCGACCGGTTAAATGCGATAATGAGAATATTTTCTCTTATACTTTTTTCTTTTCGCCCCATCAACTCATCGACTCATCAACCTATCAACATATTGACTCTCATCTCTCATCTCTCATCTCTTCTTCTGATATCCGTGATGCACATCACACTTCCATAAGCTTAGCAAATTTATTTTTAAAAATGCTTATATTTTCTACAGAAAAGTGAAACGCTCCTTTCGGAGCATTGGGCTAAGGGTACTAGCCTTAGCGGGGTAATTGAAAGAAAGGTAAAATAATAAGAAAGAAAAAGAAAGTAAAAATGTCTTCTCATAAAAAATGAACTGGTCGCAAATTGCGACCTTAAAATATGGAAATGATAAACAAGGACAGGATAGTAAATATTCCACATATTCGTTATTAGCTATTCGCTATAAGTTATTAGTTACCCAATAATCCTTCTTATTTTTTTAAGCGTAAGGATATAAGAGCTTTTATAGTCATTTTGAGTAAAATTTATATCTACACCAAGTATTAGATCATCAAAGATCTTTTCTTCCATGCTAAAATGTTCTTCTTCGATCTCTTTCATTTTTGGAGCAAAATAGGGCTTAAAAATACCCATCGCCATTCCGTTGGACATGGTAGGGGAGCAGGTGACACTGGGTTGCTTATCGGGATGTTCTTTGTAGTAGATAAAAAGAATCTGTTGAGCCGGTGAGTTTGAGATAAGATGACGCGATGTTGCTTCAAAGCTTACATCAGATTCAAGGGCGATATTTTCTATCATGTCAAAATCTACAATGGGTTGAATTTCATAGAGCTTATTTATATAAGAGCCTTTGAATAGTAATTCTCCGGCAAATTGATTCGCTTCTATTTCGAATGAATTGTCTCTGGAGTTCCAGATATCATCGGTACAGAGTTTTTTACAATTTGAAAAATGTTGGATATGATCGGGAAGAACATAATGTCCTATTTCGTGAGCAAAAGTAAATCGCATTCTTGGCTCAACTTTTTCATTGCGGACATATATTATTTTTTTACTATAGTCAAGGATTCCCCTGATGTTCTGATCATCTTCGTCCTATGATTCTCTGTCGAACTAGGTCAATTTTAGATTTAATATTT